>DASXKZ010000255.1:0-21007 GCA_036496525.1 Candidatus Angelobacter sp. | reverse complement strand
CATGAATTGATTGGCTTCTTCCTGAACACGCTGGTGATACGTGCGAATCTGGAAGGAGACCCGACTTTCCGGGAAGTGATGCGGCAAGTCCGGCAGGCTGCGCTAAATGGCTATGAGCATCAGGACCTGCCATTTGAAAAGCTGGTGGAAGAATTGGCTCCCGACCGCGACATCAGCCGTAATCCATTAATTCAAGTCATGTTCACAGTGCGCAGACCCACGGACTCGAAATTCGCGGGATTGGAGGTGAGCGAGTTTGGAGCAGAGATTCGACATTCCAAATTTGACTTCACCATGATTGTCGAAGAGTCCAATGAGCCAAAGCTTGCGCTCAATTACAGTACTGATCTGTTTGAAGCAGAAACCATTGCGCGGATGCTAGGCCATTACGAGCGGCTGCTAACAGCTGTGGTAGAGAATCCTGATCTTCGCATTTGGGACCTGGCAATGTTGAGTCAGGATGAAACCCGGCAGCTCTTGGTCGAGTGGAACGCCACGGAAATCCAAGGCGCACAGAAGTGCGTGCATGAGTTGTTGGAAGAGTGTGCAGACAGAAGGCCAAATGCGGTGGCGGTGGAGTACCAAGGACAGGAGCTGACGTATGCAGAGCTGAACCGTAGAGCGAACCGGCTGGCGCATTACCTGCGGACAGTTGGAGTCAGGCCGGAGGCGCGAGTGGCGATTGGTGTGGAACGTGGATTGGAGATGGTGGTGGGAGTGGTGGCGGTGCTGAAGGCGGGCGGAGCCTACGTGCCGCTGGATCTATCGTACCCGGTAGAGCGCTTGCAATTCATTTTGCAGGACAGCGCTCCGGTGGCGCTGCTGGTGAGCAGCGACGGGCAAGGCTTGGAGAATTTGGGGAGCGTAATCCATGAAGGCATTCAGGTTATCGATGTAGCAAATGAGGATGTGTTCAGGAACCTGCCGGAGACGAACCTGGATCGTGCTGAGACAGGAGTAGACGCTGAAAACCTAGCCTATGTGATTTATACATCGGGCTCGACGGGAGAGCCAAAGGGGAGTGAGATACCGCATCGCAGTATTCCCGGATTCATTTTTGGAGCTGACTATGTGCGCTGGGATGAAGAAACGGTGCTGTTGCAGCATTCCTCGGTGAGCTGGGATGCATTCACGCTGGAGTTATGGAGTGCGTTGTTGCGGGGAGGACGGAGCGTCCTGGCGCAGCAGCGAGTGTTGAGCGCAGAAGATATCAGGAAGTACGTGCAAGGGCGTGGAGTGAATACGGTGTGGTTGACGGCGGCGCTATTCAACTCGATGGTGGAAAGCGATGTGGAGTGTCTGCGGGGAGTGAAGTATTTGCTGACGGGTGGAGAGACAGCGTCGGTAACGCACATCCGGCGGGCTCTGGAGAAGTTGCCGGAAATGCGGGTAGTGAACGGGTATGGGCCATCGGAATGCACGGTGTTCAGCAGTTGCTATGTAGTGCCGGAGGAATTGCCGGAGACATTGATCTCGCTGCCTATCGGAAAACCGATAGGAGACCGGCGGATGTATGTGCTGGACCAAGCGATGAACGTAGTACCTGTGGGAGTGGTGGGAGAAGCATATATCGGGGGAGCGAGTGTAGCGCGTGGGTATTTGCGGCGAGCGGATATTACCGCGGAACGGTTTGTGCCGGATCCGCATAGCGTGGAGGGAGAAGGGAGATTGTATCGGACAGGAGATCTGGTGAGGTGGCGGCGGAACGCAACCATCGAGTTTGTGGGACGGAATGATTTTCAAGTGAAGGTGCGGGGTTTCCGCATTGAGCTGGGAGAGATTGAAGCGATCCTGCAACAGCAGAGTGGAGTGCGGGGCTGTGCCGTGGTGGCAAAATCTGGCGCGAATGGAAGCAGACGGCTGGTTGCGTACGTGGTTGGGGACCGGGACCGTGAAGACTTACGGCGCGATCTGAGAGGCAAGCTTCCGGCATACATGGTTCCGAGTGTGATTGTGGGTTTGCAGGAGTTGCCGCTGACGAGCAATGGGAAGTTAGATCGGCAGGCATTGGAAAAATTAGAGGATTTGGACGATTCAGGAGATCGCTACGAGGCTCCTCGAACTCCGGTAGAGGAACAACTGGTAGAGATCTGGGCAGAAGTGCTGGAAGTTGCGAGAGTTGGAAGGCGCGATAATTTTTTTGATTTGGGCGGACACTCGCTGCTGGCAGTAGCAATGGTATCGAGGTTTCATGACGCATTTGGAGTAGATGTTCAGGTGCATACGATTTTCGAGTCGCCCACGATTGCGGAACTGGCAGAAGTAATAGAGCGCAGCTTGCAATCACGAGACGGTAAAGGCGTGGCCACAAAGCCGGCAACGTCTGGCTCAAGACCTTCTCTGTTCCCGCTTTCTTACCAGCAGGAGCAGCTCTGGTTTCTGGACCGGTTCGAGCCTAGCAGTGACTTCTATAACGTGCCCTTAGCCTGGACACTCGAAGGCGATCTGGATGCCCCCGCGCTGGAGCGGAGTCTGCAGGAGGTGGTACGGCGACATGAAATCCTGCGGACCTGCTTTGTGATGGACGAACATCAGGAACTGAGGCAGAAGGTTGTTGGAGAGAAACTCGACGTGCGATTGCCGGTAATGGATTTGCGGCAGCTCAAGGCTGGCGAGCGGAAGGAACAGGCGAAGAAGATTCTGGCGGAGGAAGGTAGCAAGGTCTTTGATTTGACCCAGGCGCCGTTGTTGCGGGGAGTATTGGTGCGGATGGAAGAAAGGGAGCACGTTTTGGGACTGACGATGCACCACATTATTTGCGACGACTGGTCATTGAGAATATTCATGGGCGAGTTAGGCAAATTATATGAGGCGTATCGAAGAGGAGAGGAGTCGCCGCTGCCGGAATTGAGAATTCAATATGGGGAATATGCACTAGAGCAAAGGGAAGGGCTGCGTGGCGGAGGGTTAGAGCAGCAGATGGAGTACTGGAAAGGGCAGCTGCAGGGAATGCCACAAGTCCTGGAGCTGCCGACGGACCATGCGCGGCCGATGCGACAGAGCTTTCGTGGAGGGATTGAGCAGCGAAGTATCAGCAGTGACCTGTTGGAAGGCGTGAATGCCGTGGGCAAGGCAGAAAGGGCCAGCTCGTTCATGACGCTGCTGGCTGTGTGCCAGGTCTTGTTGATGAGGTACAGCGGGCAGGTGGATTTTGGAGTTGGCACCGTGGTAGCCAACCGTAAGCGGATAGAGATGGAACAAATCATTGGCTTTTTCCTGAATACTCTGGTGATGCGAGCCGATTTGGATGGAGAGCCTACCTTCCGCGAAGTGCTGCGGAACGCAAGGAAAGCGGCACTGGGCGGGTATGCTCACCAGGACGTGTCGTTTGAAAAATTGGTGGAAGAATTGGCGCCCGACCGTGATGTGAGCCGTACGCCGGTGTTTCAAGTGCTGTTTACAACGCTCGGCGAGCCCGACGGATTGGAATTCGGAGATTTGGAGTTGAGCGGCTTTGAGATAGACATTGGGATGTCCAAATTCGATCTCGTCATAAGCGTGCAAGAATCCGGGCAAGGCGCAGCGGTTACCATCAACTATGCCACTGACTTGTTTGAAGCGGAAACCATCCAGCGGATGCTGGGACATTACGAGCAATTGCTGAAGGCGGTGGTGAAGAATCCCGAACAGCGGGTGTGGAACCTGCCTTTGTTGACTCAGGCTGAGAGAGAACAACTGGAAAGATGGAACCAGACCGCAAGAGATTATCCGCGCGACAAAACCATTGCAGGATTGTTCGAAGAGCATGCGGCGAAGGCGCCGAATCTCGTGGCGGTCGAATTCGAAGGTCAGGAATTGGAATATGGTGATTTGAATCGACAAGCCAACCGGCTAGCACATTATCTGCGGGCAGTGGGAGTGAAACCAGACACGCTGGTAGCAGTATGTGTGGACCGCAGCCTGGAAATGATTGTGGGGCTTCTTGCCGTGATGAAAGCGGGAGGGGCATACGTGCCGCTGGATCCTGAATATCCGGAGGAGCGGTTGCGATTCATGCTGGAGGACAGCAGGCCGGCAGTGTTGTTGACACAAGGTCATCTTCGCGGGTTGTTCACGGAAATCAGACCGGGCCTGAAGTTGATTGACCTTGGAGCGGCGGAGGCGTGGAGTAGCCAACCTGACTCGGCTCCGGATCAGACTGCCATTGGATTGAGCGGCAAGAACCTGGCCTATGTCATTTATACGTCTGGCTCTACTGGTCTGCCTAAAGCCGTTGCCATGCCTGTGCGTGCCGCCATGAATATGATTGCGTGGCAGATCAATGAATCAGCGTGGGCTGGACCGCAACGCACCTTGCAGTTTGCCGCACTTGGTTTTGACGTTTCATTTCAAGAGATTTTCAGCACCTTATGCGAAGGCGGGACCCTGGTGCTGATCGATGAAGAGAAAAGACGGAATGCCACAGAGTTGACGCGTTATGTGACGGACAAAGGCATCCAACGATTGTTTCTTCCTTTTGTTGCGCTGCAAATGTTTGCCGAAGGCGTGGCCCAGATCGGCAAAGAGCCTTTTGCTTGTGCACTGCAGGAAATAAATGTAGCTGGGGAGCAGCTGCGCATCAATGACAAAATAAAAGAACTCTTTACGCGCCTGGACCACTGTCGGCTGAACAACCACTATGGTCCCACAGAAACCCACGCTGCATCCGCATTCCATTTAGGCATGGAAAGGGAACGTTGGCCCGTGTTACCGCCCATCGGGCAGCCGATTGCTAATGCGCAGATTTATATATTGGATAAGTACGAGCAGTTCGTTCCGGTGGGAGTGGCAGGAGAACTGTACATCGGGGGAGCAGGCGTAGCACGAGGGTATTTGAACCGTCCGGATTTGACTGCCAAGCGTTTCCTGAAGAACCGGTTTGTCAAAGAAGAAGACGCGCAGATGTACCGGTCGGGCGACCTTGGGAGATGGCGGCCGGATGGGACCATTGAGTTTATTGGACGGAATGATTCCCAGGTAAAGATACGGGGTTACCGTGTGGAATTAGGTGAGATCGAGGCGATGCTGCAACAGCAGAGCGGGGTTCGGGGCTGTGCAGTGGTGGCGAAGACCGGCGCAAATGGAAGTAAACGGCTGGTGGCATACGTGGTGGGGGAACGGGACCGTGATGAATTGCGGCGAGACCTGAAAGGCAAGCTTCCGGCGTACATGGTTCCAAGCCTCATCGTGACCTTGCCGGCGTTGCCGCTTTCGGGCAATGGGAAGGTAGACCGGGAGGCGCTGGAAAAGTTGCAGGATTTGGGTCCGGGAATCGAGCACTACGAAGCACCTTGCACTGCGGTGGAGGAGCAACTGGCGGAGATTTGGGCGGAGGCGCTGGAAATCGCGCGAGTTGGGAGACACGATAATTTCTTTGACTTGGGTGGACACTCATTGCTGGCGACATTACTGGCGACCAGAATGGAGAACGCGTTTGGAGTGAACGTTCCGGTACGAGCGATATTCGAATCGCCGACGATTGCGGAACTGGCAGAGGTGATAGAGCCAGATTTGAAATTGCAGCCGAGGAAATCAAGAGACGACAAAGGCGCAAAACGGGTGCATTCAGCTGCCCCAAGACTTACTGTCTTTCCGCTTTCCTATCAGCAGGAGCAACTTTGGGTTTTGGATCGGTTCAATCCCGGGAATGCGTTCTACAACGTGCCTATGAGCTGGAAGCTCATAGGCCACCTAGACGTTCCTCGGCTGGAACGGAGCCTGCAAGAAGTGGTGCGGCGGCATGAAGTCTTGCGGACCAGTTTTGTCATGGATGAACACGAAGAACCAAGTCAGAGAGTTTTTGCGGAGCAACTCGACGTTCGGTTGCCGGTAGTGGACTTGCAGACGCTGGAGGCAGGCGATCGAGAGGAGCAGGCGAAGAAGGCCCTGGCGGAACAGGCTGGAAAAGCATTTGATTTAGCCCATGCGCCCCTGCTGCGAGGGGTGTTGGCGCGGACCGGAGAGAGGGAGCATGTTCTGGGCCTGACGCTACACCATATTGTTTGTGACGACTGGTCTTTGGGCGTGTTCATGGAGGAGTTGGGAAAATTGTATGCGGCGTATGGAAGAGGAGAAGAGTCGCCGCTGCCGGAATTGGAAATGCAGTATGGGGAGTATGCGCTGGAGCAGCGAGAAGGACTGCGCGGAGGGAAGTTCCAGCAGCAGATGGAGTATTGGAAAAAAC
Organism: Candidatus Angelobacter sp.; assembly: GCA_036496525.1. Taxonomy (GTDB): domain Bacteria; phylum Acidobacteriota; class Terriglobia; order Terriglobales; family Acidobacteriaceae; genus Angelobacter. The sequence goes on along the minus strand of DASXKZ010000255.1, from coordinate 14,844 downwards.
AGTTGGAAGGGATGCCGCAAGTGCTGGCGTTGCCGACGGACTATGTGCGGCCGGCGCGGGAGAGTTTCCGTGGAGGAACAGAGCAGCAAATTCTGCGAAACGATTTGTTGGAAGGCCTGAATACGGTGGGACGGGGGGAGAAGGCCAGCTTGCTCATGACCTTGCTGGCGGCGTTCCAGGTACTGTTGATGCGGTATAGCGGGCAGGAGGATTTTGGAGTCGGCACAGTAGTGGCCAACCGTAAGCGGCAAGAGACGAAAGGGTTGATTGGTTTTTTCCTGAATACGCTGGTGATACGCGCGGACCTGGGCGGAGAGCCCACTTTCCGCGATGTGCTGCGGCGAGTGCGCGAGGCGGTTCTGGACGGGTACGAACATCAGGACCTGCCTTTTGAAAAGCTGGTGGAAGAATTGGCGCCGGACCGCGACGTTAGCCGTAGTCCTGTCTTTCAAGTGGCGTTTACGTTGCGCAGAGCAGGAGCGGACAAGTCGGAATTAGAAGGGTTGGAACTGGTTCCGTTCGCGCTGGACCCTGGAACTTCTAAATTCGATCTCATTATGGGTGTGGAAGAGGCCAAGCAGAGCGCAGTGATTGGCCTTAATTACAGCAGAGACTTATTTGATGCCGGAACCATCCGGCACATGTTGCAACATTATGAGTATCTGCTGGAGGGAATCGTGGCAGATGCCGACCAGCCGGTTTGGGAGTTGCCTATGATGGGCGGGTTGGACAAGAGAGTTTTATCCAGTTGGAACGGCGTCGGCTCGGTCTCCCGTACGGAGAACAATGTTGTCGAGATTTTCAATGCGCAATCGCAATACCGGCCTCAGGAAACGGCTGCAACTTTTGGCGAAACGCAATTCAGCTATGGGGACCTCGAGCGCCGGGCCAATCAGGTTGGGAATTATCTCGTCCGAATGGGAGTAGCGCCGGAATCAGTGGTCGGTATTTTCATGCCGAATTCGCAGGAGATGATGGTGGCTACCATGGGAGTGCTGAAAGCCGGTGGGGCCTATCTGTCCCTGGATGTTTCGAATCCCAAAGATCGTCTGCGGGTCATGCTTGAGAACTCTGGCGTTGACGTGCTACTGACTCTGGAGGACCTGCGCAAGCGTCTCCCGCAGACCAATGCACGCGTAGTTTGTTTGGATTCGGAATGGGAGATGATAGGCCAACAAAGCGCAACCAGCCCTAAAGTTCAAATGAATCCGCGGAACCTGGCTTGTGTAATCTATACCGCCGCATCAGGAGAACACGCCAAAGGTTTGATGATTGAGCATAGTGGGCTGATGAATCTTGTCGCGGCAGGGAAACTCTCCGCTCCTGGTCAAAATGGGCATGCGCAAGAGAATAGCTGTGAGGAAATCTTGTCGCGCTTAACGTCAAGTTCTTTTCTGATCTCCAGCTCTGCGTTTCTCACGTCGTTTGCAGAGGGCGAACGAACCAGGTTCAAGACAGGCGGCAACGCAGAGATCTACGTCCTTGATCCGCACCTGCAGCGGGTTGGCATTGGAGTTCCAGGGGAACTGTGGATTGCCGGATCTGCCGCGGGCCGTGGCTATATGGGACGGTCGTCACTCACGGCGGAAAAGTTTTTTCCCAATCCGTTTACGCAGGAAATGGGCGCGCGCATGTGTGGAACTGGAGAGCGTGCTCGATACAGAGAGGATGGAACCATCGAACTTATGGGCAGACTTGATGATCGTATAGAGATCGAGGGCATCCAGGTGGAGTTGGGAGAAATTGAAGATGCTCTGGCAAATTCTGAAAGCGTGCAGCAATCGGCGGTCGTTGTCCGTCCCAATGGCGAACTAGTTGCTTATGTGGTGGTCTGCAAGGGAAAGAGATTGGGGCAAAACGAGCTGCGCAACTATCTTGATGACAAGCTGCCTCCATACATGATTCCAGGCGATTTCATTACTTTGCAGGAGTTGCCGCAGAATTCCAGAGGTGGCGTGGACCGCGCCGCGTTGTCCCTGCTGGGCCAGGAGCAATTAACCAGGGAATTTGTGCTCCCGCGTACCGAATTGGAACAAACCATTGCCGCTGCCTGGCAGACCGCACTCGCTGTAGACCAGGTGGGGGTGCATGATAATTTCTTTGATCTTGGCGGACATTCGCTACTTATGATCCAGCTCCATCAGAAGCTGCGGGCAGAACTTTCGGTTGAGATTGAACTCCTGCATCTCTTTCAATTTCCCACGATCGATTCTCTCGTTCGCTTTCTTCACACGGGTTACAATTTTGAGGGGAAATCGCGTGAAACACGCGACCGCGCAGGAAAACAGAAAAGCGTCGTGCAAAAGTTCAGAAAGATGCAAACATCATGACCAGGGACGCACTTGACGGAATAGCAATCATCGGCATGGCCGGACGATTTCCCCAGGCTCCCAATCTCCAGCAGTTCTGGGAGAACCTGTACGGGGGAATGGAAGCCACGTCGTTTTTCTCTGACCAGGAGTTGGAGCAAGCCGGAATCAGCCCTGAGTTGCTGCGCCATCCGAATTATGTGAAAGCCCGGGGAGTGCTGCAGGACGCTGATTTGTTCGATGCCGGTTTTTTTGGTTACTCGCCGCGCGAGGCAGAATTGACGGACCCCCAGATACGGTTGTTTCTGGAGTGCGCGTGGGAAGCCCTGGAATCCGCGGGATGGGAGCCGGAGAAATTCCCGGGGATGATCGGCGTCTATGCTGGAATGTCATTCACCTCTTATATATGGCAACTTGCCATGGATGATTTGGAAGGGGCGGACTCGGTGAGCGCTTTTCGCCTCCTGATGGGTGGCGCGGAGAAGGACCATCTGGCGACAACGGTTTCTTACCGCCTTAACCTGCGCGGTCCGAGCCTCAATATCCAAACTGCATGCTCTACCTCGCTTGCCGCCGTTCATGCAGCTGCCAGAGCGGTGATGACCTATGAGTGCGATATGGCGCTGGCCGGTGGTGCTACCGTAAGCGTGCCCCAGCGTTGTGGCTACATGTATGAGCCTGGAGGCATTGCTTCCGCCGATGGTCATTGCCGCAGTTTTGATGCCGATGCCAGCGGCTCGGTGAGCGGTGATGGAGTTGGCATTGTTCTTTTGAAGCGCCTGGAGGACGCGGTTGCCGACGGCGATAGCATCTACGCGGTGATCAAGGGTTCGGCAGTGAACAACGATGGCCGCAGGAAAGTCGGTTTCACTGCTCCCGCTGTTGAAGGTCAGGCGGAAGTCATTGCCATGGCGCTTGCGGCAGCGGAAGTGGAATGCGAAAGCATCGGCTATATCGAAGGCCACGGCAGCGCCACAACTATGGGAGATCCGATTGAGATCGCGGCGCTGAACCAGGTCTATGGCCCAGCCGCACTCAAGCCCGCAAGCATCGCCGTGGGATCAGTGAAGAGCAACATTGGACATTTGAATGCAGCGGCCGGAGTGGCTGGGTTGATTAAAACTATTTTGGCCCTTCGGAATGGCTATATTCCCGCCTCCTTGAACTTCCGGAAGGCGAACCCCAAGATTCCTTTCGAACGTGGTCCTTTCCGCGTGAATCACGCGCTCACTCCTTGGCCGGAGAGCAATAAGCCCCGGCGGGCAGGAGTAAGTTCATTCGGGATCGGCGGCACCAATGTTCATGTGATTTTGGAGGAAGCGCCGGAAACGAAGTCATCAGAACCGGCAAAACCCTGGCAGCTTATGGTGATCTCTGCCAGGAGTCGGCAGGCGCTGGAGCGAGCTACGGATCAATTGACCGGAAATCTCCTCGAACATCCGCAGAGGAACTTTGCCGATGTCGCCTTTACCTTGCAGCAAGGTAGAAAGGCTTTCGAGCACAGGCGGATGGCTGTCGCGCGCGACGCTTCCGCCGCAATACCTCTCTTACAGGATCGGGCTCCTTCGCAGGTATTTACTGCTGTCGCGCCGTCCGGGCGGCGTCCGGTTGCTTTCCTGCTACCGGGTCTGGGCGATCAATATCTCGATATGGGCCGGGGCTTGTATGAATCGGAGCCTGAGTTCAAGCGGCATGTGGACCACTGCTCCGAATTTCTTAAGCCTCTTCTGGGAGTAGACCTGCGCAAGACCATGTATCCCGATCCGCGCGTCCGGCAGCAGAATGAAGTCAAAACTGAAGAGCGAATGAACTTCCGCAACCTGGTGCAGCGTGCGCGCGAAGAAAAATCTCCGGCTCTGCAGGAAATTCATCGTACCTTGTGGGCGCAACCCGCGCTCTTTGTCATCGAGTATGCGCTGGCTAAACTCTGGATGAACTGGGGTGTTGTTCCCGAAAGCATGATGGGCTACAGCATTGGGGAATATGTGGCTGCATGCCTGGCCGGCGTTATTTCCCTGGAAGACAGCCTGCGCATGCTGGCGGTGCGGGCGCAGAGAATTGAAGCGCTTGCTCCCGGCGCAATGCTGGCCATCGCGGCGTCAGAAGAAGAAATTCGGCCACTGCTCACCCCAGAAATTTCCATGGCGGGCATCAATGGCAAATCACTTTGTGTTGTCGCGGGTACGCCAGAGTCGGTGGATGCATTGCAACAGCGCCTGCTTCGCGAAGGCGAACTCGTGTGTCGGCGGCTTCTAGCGACACATGCGTTCCATTCCCCGCTGATGTCTCCAGTAGCTGAGGAATTGACCAGCATTGCACGCTCAATCCGTCTGAGCCCTCCCAAGATTCCTTACATTTCCAATGTGACCGGCAAACCTATTACGGATTCTGAAGCCACCGATCCCGCGTATTGGGCGCGGCATATGACGCAGCCGGTCCAGTTTGCGGCAGGATTGCAGCACATGTGCTCGCCTTCCGCGCCGGTGTTCCTGGAGGTCGGCCCCGGTCAAATGCTGACGTCGCTTACCGAACAGTATCTCGCCGGCAAGGGCTTGGCTGACCGCGTTGCTTTGGCGTCTCTGCCGCATGCGTCAGACGCGCAGCCGGACCGTGCATTTATTCTTAACACTCTTGGAAACCTCTGGCTGGCAGGCATTGAACCCGACTGGAACGGTGTCCACCGCAATGAACGGAGAAATCGCGTCCCGCTTCCGACGTATCCTTTCGAGCGGCAACGCTATTGGCACACACCCAGCAGAAGACCAAAAGAAAAGAGGGAAGCCGAGCCTGCAAAAGCCATGGCCACTTCGTTCGCCCAAGAAATAGCTGCGTCAAATCAAGATAGCCTACCCGAAGGTTACGGCATGGAGAATTCGCGGGCCTACCTGGGCGTGGAATATGCAGCGCCGCGTAATTTCACAGAGCAAAAGATCGCGGAAATATGGGAGGGGCTGTTGGGCATCCATCCCATTGGAATTCATGACGAGTTTCTCCGCTTAGGCGGAAATTCTCTTTTGGCCATACGCGTAGCTGCGGAGTTGCGTGAAGCCTTTCAAATCGAGTTTCCCCTTGAGGCGCTGTTGAAATCACCTACCGTGTCAGAGATCGCCCTGTTCGTTGAGGACGCCCTGCTGACCATGATCGAAAACATGGACGAGTCCGCACTGTCCGGAATGGAGACAAATGATGTCCGTCCATCCGCCGGTGATTGACGACAAGCAATCTGGAGACAACCCAGGGTTTCCCCGCCTTGAAACTATAGGTGTGATTGGGGCGGGAGTTATGGGTGTGGGCCTGGCCCATGCGCTGGCGCAGAGCGGATTGCGCACGCTGCTGATCGATGTCTCCGATTCCATCCTGGAGTCCGCGCTTGAGCAGATCAGAAACAACGTTCGTTTCCAGCGTTTATTTCATAAGAACCAGGGTAGCGGTCCTGAAGAAATTCTGGGACGCATCAAGGTTTCTGCCGACTATGACGTTCTGCGGGATGCCGACTTCGTGGTTGAAAACGTGACGGAAAAATTGGCGGTCAAGACTGAAGTGTATCGCCGGCTCGATGCGATTTGTCCTCCGCAATGCGTTTTCGCTGCCAATACGTCTGCTATTCCCATTACCCGGATTGGCGGCATGACCAGTCGCCCCGCGCGTGTACTGGGTATGCATTTCATGAACCCTGTACCGCTGAAGACCGCGGTTGAAGTGATTCGCGGCTATCACACCAGCGACGCGACCATCGCTACAGCGACTCGGTTGCTCGGCCTTATGGGCAAGAAGGCCATCCTGGTGAATGATTCGCCCGGATTTGTTTCCAACCGGGTGCTGATGCTGACCATCAACGAAGCGATTTTTCTGGTGCAGGAGAAGGTCGCTTCACCCGAAGTAGTGGACGATATTTTCAAGAACTGCTTTGAGCACAAGATGGGCCCGCTGGAAACTGCAGACCTGATTGGGCTCGACACCATTTTGTTTTCTATTGAAGTCCTTTATGACGAATTTAAAGACAGCAAGTTCCGCCCCTGTCCTCTGCTCCGGCAAATGGTGGATGCCGGCCTGCATGGCCGCAAGAGCGGACGCGGATTTTACAGTTACGAAGATTAATCAACCCTGCAAGGAAAGAAGTTCATGGAGCAATCGAAAGAAAAACTGAGGGCTTTCCTGGCGCGGCATATCGCTGGCCGGACGATCACCGATGAGGACCAGATTTTTGCGTCCGGCTTTGTTAACTCTATGTTTGCCATGCAACTTGTATTGTTTCTGGAAAAGAACTTTAAGATTGCCATTGGCAATGAAGACCTGGAGCTGAAAAATTTTCAGAGTATTAACGCCATGGCGGAGCTGATAGAAAGAAAGACCGCCAACTCACAGAATGGTTCAAATTGACGCTTGATGCATTATGGAACTGACTCCTGAACAGCAACGGCTACGGACTGCGTTCCGCGAATTTGCGGATGCGCAGATTGTGTCCCACGCAAATGCCTGGGACCAGGCAGAAGTCATGCCGATGGAGATGGTGCGGCAATTGGCCGCGAAGGGCTATCTGGGAGCAGTGCTGCCGGTTGATCGAGGCGGCGCAGGCTTCAACATGGTTGAATTTGGCCTGCTGAATGAGGAATTGGGACGAGGCTGTTCATCTCTCCGCAGTTTGTTGACAGTGCATAGTATGGTTGCTTTAGCAATATGGCGGTGGGGAAGAGAAGAGCAGAAGGCCCAGTGGCTGGAAAAGCTGGGTCAGGGAAAAGCAATCGCCGCGTTTGCTCTCACCGAGCCCGAGGCCGGCAGTGACGCGCGAGAGATCAAGACAAAGGCCGTGGCCAGCAGTGACAATTTTCTTCTCAGCGGACACAAGAAATGGATCACCTTTGCGCAGATTGCGGATTTGTTTCTCGTGTTCGCCAAAAGTGAGCGCGGCCCGTGCGCCTTCCTGCTGGAACGAAATACACCTGGACTGGTGATCTCGCCCGTGCATGGCATGCTGGGAACGCGTGCCTCCATGATGGCTGAACTCCACCTGGAGGAATGCCGTGCGCGGAAACAGGACATGATAGGTGCTCCTGGCTTCGGCCTTTCTCACGTTGCCTCTTCAGCTCTGGATTGCGGTCGTTACAGCGTGGCGTGGGGCTCCGTGGGCATTGCCCAGGCTTGTCTGGAAGCGTGCCTGCAATACACCGGCCGGCGAAAACAGTTTGGCGCTTTCTTGCGGGACCACCAGTTGATCCAGCGCATGATCGCACAGATGGTGGCAGGCGTGAAGGCAGCCCGCTTGCTGTGCTACCACGCCGGACAGCTTAAGGATGCCGGCGATCCAGCCTCAATGATTGAGACTTCGATCGCCAAATACTTCGCTTGCACCACCGCTGCGAGCATTGCCCGGGATGCCGTCCAAATACATGGCGCAAACGGATGCAGCAGCGAATATCCCGTGGAACGCTTTTACCGGGACGCGAAAATCATGGAGATTATTGAAGGCAGCAATGAGATCCAGGAAATCACCATAGCGCAGAGCGCCTGCCAGGAAGTTGCGGAGAGCGCACCTATTGCCAGAGGCGTTACTTGTGAATGAACTTGGGCTCAAAAACGAAATTGCAGGTGACGCCGTGGCGTCCGCCAAGCGACGCAAAGTCAAATGCGTGGTGTGGGACCTGGATAACACACTTTGGGACGGGACTTTGCTTGAAGGCGATGAGGTGCACCTGCGCGAAGGCGTTCGGGAAATCATCCACGCACTCGATGCTCGTGGCATCCTGCACTCTATCGCCAGTCGCAATCATGCAGAATCGGCGATGGCCCGGCTGCGCGAACTGGAGTTGGAAGAATATTTTCTGTATCCGCAGATTAACTGGGGATCCAAAGCGGCCTCTGTACGGACGATCGCCGAGAGTCTCAACATCGGTTTGGATAGCATCTGTTTTATTGACGATCAGCCCTTTGAGCTTGCTGAAGTCAAGGCCGCATTGCCGCAGGTCCTATGTATGGACCATTTTCAATTGCCCCATCTGCTGCAGATGCCGGAACTGAATCCTGAAACCATCACGGCAGAGTCCGGCATGCGGCGCCAAATGTATGTAGGGGAAATGCGCCGCAAGCAGATCGAAGAGACATTCACTGGACCGCAGGAGGAATTCCTCGCTACTCTCAACATGGTTTTTACGATTGCTCCTGCGCGGGCTGAAGACTTGGCGCGGGCTGAAGAGCTTACTAACCGCACCAATCAGCTCAACACTACAGGACGCACTTTTTCCCGGGAAGAGTTGGAAAAGCTGCGCTGCTCAGACCGCCATCTGCTGCTGATATCTGAGCTGACTGACAAGTTTGGCAGTTACGGAAAAATTGGCCTTGCGCTGGTGGAATGCGATCCTGAAGTGTGGACGATCAAGCTGCTACTCATGTCCTGCAGGGTGATGAACCGTGGCGTGGGCACGATCATGCTGAACCACATTCTCAGAAAGGCGCGAGAATCCGGGGTGCGGCTGCTTTCTGAATTTGTATCGAATGACCGCAACCGCATGATGTACGTCACTTACAAGTTTGCTGGATTTACGGAAATCGAGAACAGAGGAGGGATACAGATACTGGAGCATGTTCTGGCCTCGATTCCTCCAGTGGCAGATTACATTTCAGTAAGCGTTGAAAACTAGAGAAATTTACCGCAGAGGACGCAAAGGACGCAGAGGAACTATCAATAATGCATTGCGTCCGGAAGAGATTTTCATATTGGAAAGAAATGTATAGATCCTTCGCTCCGCGCCACTGAACTTCGCTGAAGAGAAAGCATTCAGGTGTTGTGCTCAGGATAAAAATTGGAGATCTTCTAAAAACATGAGTAACGAAGTTCACGAAAGAGAAGCAACCGCCAATCAGGAGCGGATTTCCCGGCTTACTCCGGCCCAGCGCGAAATGCTGCAGAAGCGGCTGCGAGGTGAAGGGCCGCGAAGCGAGCCTAAATCAGCGCTCAAGCGTCGTCCCACGCCGGATTACCCGCTTACTGCCGAGCAGGAACATCTGTGGCTGCTGCATCAGGTTGATTCGAATGTTTATTACTTCAATCATACCCATGCGCATCGGCTGAAAGGGGAGTTAAACGTTGAAGGAGTGGAGCGCGCCATCAATGAAATGGTGCGCCGTCATGAGAATTTCCGCACGTCGCTCCCGGAAATCGACGGCAAGCCCAGGGCGATAGTTGCTCCCGAGCTGAGGCTTCCGCTGGAGCGGGTTGAAGTGCCGGAGTTTCCCGCGGAAGACCGGTATGAGCGTTTGCAAGCGTTGGTTACCGCCCATACTTGCCGGCCTTTTGACATCCTGAAGGGGCCTTTGATTCGGGCGATTCTTTTCCGCGTCACTGAACATGAACATGTCATCATGCTCACTCTCCATCACCTCATCACGGACTTTGTTTCCTATGATTTGGTAGACAATGAGTTCTTCGCTCTCTACGATGCTTTTTCTCGCGGATTGCCGTCTCCTCTTCCTGAACTGACGATTCAGTACGGTGATTTTGCCTATTGGCTCGACCAATGGATGAAGTCTGAAGAAGCCGCCAGGCAAACTGATTATTGGCTGCATAAACTCGCGGACCTGCCACGCCTCGATCTGATAACAGACATGCCGCGCCCGCATGACCGAAGTTTTAGTGCCGTGCGCCTGGTGTGGAATCTGCCTGAAGAGTTGTGGACACGGTTCAAGCAGATGGCCATGGCGGAAAATGTCACGCGATTTACGGCAGTTCTAGTCATCTTTGCCATGTTCCTGCGGGAGTATAGCGGGAAAGATGATATTCCCATTGCTACCCCTGTGAGCAGCCGCAAGCATCGGGAAACACAGCCTGTGATCGGCTACTTTCTCAACACCATCGTGTATCGCCTGGATTTATCGGGCAATCCCAGCTTTCGTGAACTGTTGCAGCGCACGCGCGTGATCACGCTGGAAGCGATGGCAAACTCTGATTTGCCTTTTGAAGTTCTGTTGAACAAGCTGCAGACGGATCGTGATCCCAGTCGAGCGCCGCTGGTGGATAGCTCTTATGCTTATGGCAACGACCACAGGAAGGCGGAAGCTCCCACCGGCATGGAATCGGTGGAAGAGTTTGATGCTTTTTACCAGTCGGGCTGGCTCGACGTAAATCTCGGAGTGAACGATAACACCGATCACGCCGTCGTCGTTTTTGACTATCTTACCGATCTCTTCCTGCGTTCCACCGGCGAGCGGATGATGCAGCACCTTCAGCGCTTGTTCGAACAGGCGACGGCTGATCCGGGCAAGCGACTGAATGATTTCCTGCTGATCAATGATCGTGAACGACAAGAGATTCTTACGGACTGGAATGACACCGCAATACCTTATCCTGCCAAGCAGACAATTCAAAGCTGTTTTGCCGCGCAGGTTTCACAGGCCGAAAACGCCATTGCTCTGCGATCACCGCAGGCGGAGTTGACCTACGGTGAACTCAATAAACGGGCAAATCGTCTCGCTCACAGACTTATAGACGGCGGCGCGAAAGCTGAGAGTGTTGTGGCCATTCTGATGGAGCGATCGGTGGACATGGTAGTTGCCACGCTTGCGGTGCTGAAGGCTGGCGGCGCTTATCTTCCGCTGCATCCCGCGTATCCACTGGAACGCATGCGCCTGATCATGGAAGAAGCAGGTGCTTCTACGCTTCTGCTCGACCGTGCCACGTCAAACCGCGGACTTACTCACACCCAAGTGATAGTTGTCGACGGCGACGCTTCTCTGGCGACGGAGGATGATGGCGATCCCAATATCGCGGTCCATCCCGACCAGCTTGCCTACGTCATGTATACATCGGGATCCACGGGTGTTCCTAAAGGCGTTGCGGTAACACACCGCAATGTTCTCAGCCTGGCATTTGACCGTAGCTGGCGAGAGGGGAGCCTGGAAAGAGTGCTGTTTCATTCTTCCCACGCCTTTGACGCGTCAACGTTTGAGATGTGGGCCCCATTGCTGCGAGGTAAACAGGTCATCATTGCGCCGCCCGGCGAATTGGATGCTGCCGTTTACAAACGTTTGTTCCAGGCAGAGAAGGTTACATCTACATTTCTCACGGCCACCCTTTTCAATGCTCTGGTGCAGGAAGCCCCGGAGTGTTTTTCCGGTGTTCCTGAGATTTGGGCGGGCGGCGACATCGTTTCGGCTGCCGCTGTCCAACGGTTACGCCAATATTGCCCTGAGACTCTGGTGTGCAATGGCTACGGGCCAACCGAAACTACTACGTTTGCCACTCATTATGCGGTGTCCAATCCGGAGAAGTTGACCGGCAATGTGCCGATCGGTCGGGCGATGGACAACCATCAGGTCTATATTTTGGATTCAGTTTTCAAGCCTGTTCCTGTGGGTGTTCCCGGTGAATTATTTATTGCGGGCGCCGGACTGGCGCGCGGATATCTGAAACGGCCTGACCTTACAGCAGAGCGTTTTATTCCAAACCCTTTCGATAATGCCGGAGGACGCATGTATCGCACCGGCGATCGGGTGCGTTGGAGAGAAGACGGACAAATAGAGTTCCTGGGACGAACTGACCAGCAGGTCAAGCTTCGCGGATATCGCATTGAGTTGGCAGAAATTGAGGCGGCCCTGTTGGGCTGCTCCGGCGTGGGCCAGGCAGCCGTGATTCTGCGCGAGGAGCGGAAGGGAGAGAAACGGTTGGTTGCCTACGTGGTTCCTGACGCGGGCCGCAGCTTGAATACAGCTGAGTTGCGCGAATCCCTGGCTCGCAGGTTGCCCAACTACATGGTACCGGCTTTCATTACAGTACTTTCCTCTCTGCCTTTGAATTCAAATGGCAAGCTCGACCGCAAGGCATTGCCGATACCCGAATTTATAGGAAGTGGATCAGGGCGAACGCCACGCACCCACGCGGAAGAAGTTCTCTGTTCACTCATCACGCAAGTGCTCGGTGTTCCCGGCGCCACGCCGGACGATAATTTCTTTGCGTTGGGTGGTGACAGCATTTTGGCGTTTCAGTTGGTTAGCCGCGCGCGGCGAGCCGGAGTGATCATCAGCTTACGCGATGTTTTTGAGCAACCGGCGATTGAAGCTCTCGCCGCGGTTTCCCAGTCCCAGGATGTGGTGGCTGCTGTACCCGATGTCGGAGTAGGTAAAATGCCGCCCACTCCGATCATGTGCTGGTTCCTGGAGTCGGGTGGCACGCTGCATCGTTTCAGTCAGTCGATTGTGCTGCAAGTCCCGGCCAAACTGGAGCGTCAGGACCTTGTGCGCGCTTTGCAGACGATACTCGATCATCACGATGCTTTGCGTCTGCGTTTCACCGGCGCAGAAGGGCGCAGGGATGATTGGAAGCTGGAAGTCCAGGCGCAAGGTGCTGTGAACGCGGCATCGTGCTTCCACGCAATCGATGTCGCAGGCCTTGATGAAAGTGCACTCAGGCAGAAAATAGAGGAAGAGACACAAGTTGATGCGGGACGGTTGTCTGCCGAGAACGGACTCATGCTGCAGGCTGTATGGTTTGACGCGGGCCGCAGTTCGTCCGGCCGTTTGCTGCTGACGATCCATCATTTAGCCGTAGATGGAGTCTCCTGGCGAATCCTTGTGCCGGACTTGGCCGCCGCGTGGGCCGCAATTAGCTCTGGACACTCTCCGGTGCTTGAGCCATGCCCCGTCTCATTCCGAGGCTGGGCCGAACGATTAGGCCGCGAAGCGCTGGATCCGGAGCGAGTGAAGGAACTCTCTTTCTGGACTGATACGTTGAAAGATGCACCCGAGCTTGTTCCCGGTTACAAGCTGATTCCCAGCCGCGATACCGTGGGCAGAGCCAGCCAGATCGCTCTTACGTTGCCGCCCAAAGTTACCGCGCCTTTGTTGAACCGGGTAGCGGGTGCATTTCATGCGCGAATCAATGACGTGCTGCTCACGGGACTCGCTCTCAGTATTCTGAAGTGGCGCCGTCGACGTCATCCTAGCGATGGCACTTCAGTCTTGATTGATCTGGAAGGCCACGGACGAGAAGAAATTTTTAAAGGCGTTGATCTTTCGCGCATCGTGGGGTTTTTTACCACTATCTTTCCTGTGCGTCTTAATCCTGGCGCACTCGATCTTGAGGACGCCTGGGAGGCAGGTGAGGCGCTGGGAAGAGCGCTCAAATCCATCAAGGAGCAGCTTCGCTCAGTTCCTGACAATGGGATTGGTTATGGATTGCTGCGTTATTTGAATCCTGAAACAGCGCCGATTTTATCCGCTCTGGGCAAGTCCCAAATAGACTTTAACTACCTGGGACGTTTTCCCGTGGCGGAAGCTGCAGATTGGGCGCCCGCTGAATCTTTTAGTGGAGGCCTGGACCCTGAAATGGCCTTCCATCATCCATTGCAAGTTGATTCCATGGTTCTGGAGCGGGCCGCTGGTCCGGAGCTGACGGCTGTCTGGACGTGGATGCCGGGAATATTTTCAGAACAGGACGTTCATTTGATAGCGGAAGGGTGGTTTCACATGTTGGAAGCGCTCGTCCAGCATAGTGAACAACCCGGAGCTGGAGGACTCACGCCTTCTGACGTGCCTCTGGTTGCGCTCTCACAATCTGAAATTGATCAGCTCGAAAGTGAATACGGAGAGATTGAAGACATACTGCCGCTCTCGCCGGTGCAACAGGGAATGCTCTTCCATGCTTTTTATGATGCTGCTGGTCCGGATGTTTACAACGTCCAGATTGTTCTGAGGCTGGATGGGCCGCTCGATGAAAAATCACTTCAAGATGCAGCTAAAGCTTTGTTGCGTCGCCACAAAAACTTGTGCGTAGCTTTCAGGTATGAAGATCTGGACCAGCCGGTGCAAATCGTACCAAGAGATGTTTCAGTGCCATGGGATACCCTGGATCTTTCCGCGCTTGATCCATCGGAACGTGAACGAAGCTGGGCCGAGCTTATGCAAAACGATCGCCTAACCCGCTTTAATCCGAGTGTCTCTCCGCTGTTTCGATTTCTTTTGGTCCGTTATGCGCCTGAAGAATTTCGGCTACTGATCACAACCCATCACATCCTGGTGGATGGATGGTCAGTGCCATTAATGCTTCCTGAGTTGCAGCAAATCTATGAGCACCGTGGCAGTACTGCTGCTTTGCCGCGAGTCGCGGCATACCGGGACTATCTGGCGTGGCTTGCCAGCCGAGACCGCAGCGCAGCCGAGGCTGCCTGGCGGGAAGCGCTAGCTGGACTCGAAGAAGGCACACGGATCAGCCCGCTTGCCTCGCTGGGCGATCCAAAAATACCTGAGCGACTGATTGTTGAACTCGATGAAGAGACAACGTCGCGTCTGACAGAGCAGGCACGTGCTCGCAATTTGACTCTTAATACCATCGTCCAGGGCGCCTGGGCTGTTCTGCTGTCACGGCACATCGGCCGGGAAGATGTAGTGTTCGGCAGCACCGTTTCAGGACGCTCTCCGGAGATTGCCGGCGTTGAAAGCATGATTGGGCTGCTGATCAACACTGTGCCGACGCGCGTGACTCTGCACTCCTCTGATTCATTCAACGATCTTGTAAGCCGGTTGAATCAGCAACAATCCCGCCTCCTGG
>DASXKZ010000254.1:0-40707 GCA_036496525.1 Candidatus Angelobacter sp. | reverse complement strand
TAGAAGACCAAATCGAGTTGCGCCGTAAAAAGAAGGAGATCGCTCATGCATAAGTTAACTATTGCAACCTTGCTTTGGCTGTTTCCTGTCTTCGCTGCTGGTTTCCAGTCAACTGGGCAAACCCCGACTTCGACGCCAACCCAATCAAATGGCCCCGGCAGCTCCGATCAGGGCGGCCCTAGAATCCAGGACACGATCCAGTCCGCCATCCAGAAAGACCCGGCTCTCTCCAGCGCCGATGTTACCGTTGACGTGAAGAACGGCAAGCATGTTGAGCTGAACGGCACGGTCCCGAGCAAGGATGCCAAGGACGCGGCTGAGCGGATAGCCAAGGAAAACTCCGGTGGAATAAAAGTGAAAAACCACTTGAAAGTAGCCCCTTCCGGCAACAAGGCCGAGAAGTCAGGGAAATTGAAAGGTGATGCGAACAGTCCGAAAAAATAAATCGCGCTCATTTGAGGCCGGCCTGTAGCCCCCGACGGCTCATGGTGAAATTGCCCGGCATCACTTCTTCGCCGTACCGCTTCCCTTTACCAGCAACTGCACCACAGCGTCGATCGCTGCCAGCACTTTGCTGGCGGGCAGATTGTGGTTGTTACAGAAAATTGAAAACACAAACCGCTTGCCTGCCTGTGTCTGTCCATAGCCGGAAAGTGCATTTACATGGCTGAGCGATCCAGTTTTGGCATGGATCAGTCCCACGGCCGGCGTCTTCTGAAACCGGTCAGATAACGATCCATCTACGCCGCTTACCGGCAGCGACTCCTCAAGCGCCGGCCCCCATGGCTGTCGCGCTGCATAGATTAGCAACTGCACCGTCGCTGCGGGCGTAACCAGATCGCGCCGCGAGAGGCCTGAGCCATCCAGAAACGTAAACTCATCTTCTTTAAGTCCGGCCTGCAAAAGAAATTGTTTCACTGCGGCAACGCCGCCTTCAAACGATCCGCCATCTCCCCGAAGCTTGCCCGCCAGACGAAGCGCAAGCTCGGCATGCAGGTTCTCACTCACTTTGTTGGTCACGCGGATATCGTCCAACAGCGGCCCGGAAAAATGCTCGGCCAGAACTTTGTTGGACGATTGATTCAAATCAGGCTGCTCCTGTGGCGATTGCGTGGCCGCAGGCGTGGAAAGAGTAATGACTGGAGGTGCCACCGCTGGTGCCGCATGGGCGATCTGCTGGTCAAAAAACTGTTCGCCGTCCCCATGTCGTGCCCGCGTCTTGCCGCGAATGGTAATGCCGCGCCGTTCCAGCATTGTGCGGAACAATTGAGCCACAAACTCCGCTGGATCTTCAATTGACATTGGCTCTTTCATGCCGGAGTCGCCCACCGGCAGAGATCCCCAGAGCACAATCGTTTTCGATTCCGGATCGCGATGGATGCCGATCCGCTTTGGCACTCCTGCCGACGAAGTGACCACACGATTATCCAGTTCGTAGTAACTGCTCTCCGGCTCAACCGTGACAACTGCTTTGTCTCCGGGATGCTCAGCGGGCAGAACGTTTACGAATACCACATTGTCATTGAACGTGAGCGCGGAAACCGGAGCGCCATCAATCCATTGCAGGTCGTCCCACGCCCAGCCCTCCGCGTATCGCTCAAACGCGTAAAACGTATCGTCGCCGATCAGGTCTCCATCCACGATCTTGAGACCGTTGCGAGCCACCTGGTCCGCCATCTCTTCCAGAATCTGCGTGTGCGGTGGCGTACGCTGCGTCTTGAG
Organism: Candidatus Angelobacter sp.; assembly: GCA_036496525.1. GTDB lineage: Bacteria > Acidobacteriota > Terriglobia > Terriglobales > Acidobacteriaceae > Angelobacter. The sequence continues at coordinate 38,985 of DASXKZ010000254.1, read as the reverse complement.
CGCATAGGGCAACACGCGGCCTGAAATGTTGGGATCGCCTCGGCCAACGATTACAAGATCACCCAGCAGCCTTCCGTTGTCGTCAACTTTTCCTTCTGCTTCCACCGTGGTGCGAAAGCGATAATTTGGCCCTGCAATGGCTAGCGCGGCAGCCGTGGTGAAGAGCTTGGCGTTTGAGGCGGGCAGAAAAAGCTGGTCGGAATTCTGTGAATAAAGCGCCTTGCCCGTTTCCAGATCGACCACATCCACGCCCCAATGCGCGCGGCTGAGCGGCGGCTGGTTCAGGATCGCGGTGATTTCCTTGGTTAGATCTTTTTTGGGGGCAGTCTTTTTGTCCGCGGCAGCCGTTTTTTGAGCGTCCGCCTCTGTGGCCAGAGATGGAGGAACGTTGAGAAGGAAAATGAGTGCTAAAGATGCACTGAATAGTCTGTTCCGCATTGGAATGCCGTGATTATAAAAGATTGAACCAACATTTAAATTGTCTTTCTCCGCGTCTTCGTGCCTGCGTGGTAGGTTTTGTCTTTCCGATTCCGGCGATGACGTGCGATCTCGGCGATTTCGGCGATTTTTAGTTACAATCGCCGCCATGCAGAGACCTCCTTATCTGTGGAGACTGCGCACGCGCTCTCTGGAACTCGGGGACCGTACGCTGGTGATGGGCATCCTGAACGTGACGCCGGATTCGTTTTCTGACGGCGGCAAATTCCTCGCCCGCGACCGCGCCGTGGCTCACGCGCTTAAGATGCTGGATGAGGGCGCTGATTTGCTGGACATAGGCGGTGAATCCACGCGGCCGGGAACGCCTGTGGCTGAGAGCGGCATTCCCGCCGCGGAAGAGCTGCGCCGCATCCTGCCTGTCATTGAAGACGTGCTGCGCGAGCGGCCTGACGCAATTTTCTCCGTGGACACTTATAAAGCTGAAGTCGCGCGCGCCGCCGTAAACGCGGGATGCGAGATTGTGAATGACGTGAGCGCCCTGCGTTGGGATGAGCAGATGGCGTCCACGGTAAAAGAATTGGATTGTGGCGTGATTCTTATGCATACGCGCGGGCGTCCACAGGAATGGCGCAACCTGCCACCCTCAGCCGATATTGTTGCGGAAGTGAAAAATGATTTGCGCGATTATGCACACGCCGCGCTGGCACAAGGCATTGCCAAAGACCACATCATGCTCGATGTTGGCATTGGCTTTGGCAAAAAATTCGACCAGAACTATCCGCTGCTGGCCGGTCTGGACCAGTTGCAGGACCTCGGCTTCCCCCTGCTGGTAGGGACCTCAAGAAAATCCTTCATCGGGCGCACGCTGGCAGTTGACGGCAAAGACGCAGCGCCCGACCAGCGCCTTCACGGCTCACTCGCCGCCGCTACAGCATCCGTCCTGAAAGGCGCACATGTCGTGCGAGTGCATGATGTGAAAGCAGCCGTGGAAGCGGTGAAGATTGCCGATGAGGTTTTGCGATTCAGCAAATGACCAGCTTGATCTTAATCAGGGACGGCTGAAGGACGGCTGAAGTAAGACTGAGAGCAGTTCGCCGCGCAACTACAGGCGGCTTTGCTGTTCCAGTTCTTTGCACAGATAGATGATCTGCCCGGTGTGGTGGTAAATATGTCCCGCACAATGAAGAAAAGCGCTAAAGCGATTGCCAATTTCTTCCATCCCTTTGGCTGAATACGCGGCGCCCCAATCGCTTTCTGACTGCTTCAGCAGTACCGCTGCCACAACGGCAATCGCCTCATCAAAGCGCCTCAGTAGTTCATTTTTCGGAATGCGCGATGTCTCGGCAAACTCCAGCGGACGGTTGCGCACATAACCTGTTCCGCCCATCTCAGCGCCAAAGTAATTATTGAGGTTGCCGGTCAGGTGCAGAATAAGATTGCCTATGCTGTTTCCATAAGGATAAGGCCTGGTCCAGATCTGCTCGTCTGAGAGCGGATCGACCAGTCCATGGATTGTCCTGGCTGAATTCTGGTAATTGCCGGTGAAATTCTGGATAAGGGTTTGGTTGAGTGCGGTCACGCACGCGATTCTAACAAACTTCCTCCGCGTGCTGTTTAGGATAGAATTTTCTATTGGCTACTAACCCCCAACCCGCACAGAAGGGCCGCGTCTTTCTTATGGACTCGATGTCCTTCATCTTCCGCGCTTACCATGCCATGGCGCGGCAACGGCCTATGTCTACCAAAAAGGGCATACCCACCGCCGCGACTTACGTTTTCGTGAACATGCTGCGCAAACTGCGCGCAGACTTTAATCCGGAATATCTGGCTGCCGTTTTCGATGTCGCCGGCCCCACGTTCCGTGACGAGCAGGCCAAGGCCGTCACGTCCGTTCGTAAGTTCGATATCAAGACACAGACGTTCAAGGATGTTGAATACCTTGGCTACAAGGCGCAGCGCAAAGAGATGCCCCACGATCTGGTACAGCAGGTGCCTTACATACGGCGCGCGCTGGAAGCTTATCGCATTCCTATTCTTGAGTCGCAGGGGTTCGAGGCTGATGACGTGATTGGCACGCTTGGCCGCAAAGCCGCTGCCGAAGGCTATCAGGTTTTTGTCGTCTCCAGTGACAAGGACATGCTGCAGCTGGTGAATGACAAGGTCTGCGTACTCAATCCGCCGAAGGACAACCTGATCTGCGACTCTGCCAAAGTGGAAGAAATTCTCGGCGTCCGCCCGGAGCAGGTGATTGACGTGATGGCGCTGCGCGGTGACTCCATTGATAACATTCCCGGCGCTCCGGGCATCGGCGACAAAGGATCGGTCGAAATCATCAAGCGCTTTGGCAACCTGGAAAACGCGCTGGATCATGCCGAAGAAGTTGAGCGCAAGACGTATCGCGAATCGCTGCTGAATAATAAAGACACCATACTGTGGAGCAAACAGCTCGTCACCATCGACCAGAATGTAGATATCGCCCTGGATCTCGACAAGATGATTGCTGGCGAGCCGGACACGGACGCGCTGCGCTCACTCTTCAGCGAGCTTGAATTCACCACCTTGCTCAAAGAACTGGTGCCGGTAATGGAAGTGCGCGAAACCGAGTATCGCGAACTGAAATCGATAAAAGAGCTGCAAACGCTGGCCAAGGCAAACGGCCCGCTGGCGATTGCCTTTGAATTCACAGCCGCGCCTAAGATCGAAGAAGAAGAGCCGGAAGAGGGCGACGAAAAATCCGGCAATTTGCTTTTTGATGGCCCAGCAGCGCCGGAAACGAATGCTCTTGTGCCGCTCAAACTGGCGATCTCTGCAGAGCCCGGCAAAGCTTTTACCGCGGTCTTGGGCGATGACGAAATTTCTGCCGAACTGAAGAGGCTGCTCAGCGATCCCAAAATCCCCAAGGCTGTTCACGACTACAAGTCCGCGCTGCGGCAACTGGAAGCTCACGGCGTGGAACTCGCCGGCGTTCGCGATGAGCCGATGCTGTATTCCTACATCATCAATCCCACGTACACGAACCACGCGCTGGCGGAAATTGCGGTGCGCAGCTTCAACCTCAAGCTGTCACTGGCGGTGCCAGAAGCGGCGGACGTGACCGGTCGCATTGCTCCGGTGCTGCGCAAAGAAGTGGAAGCCGCCGGGCAGATGCCTCTGTATGAAAACATCGATCTGCCGCTGGCGCCCGTGCTGGTGCGCATGGAGCAGGCAGGCGTAAAGATCGACCGTCAGATGCTAGGCACGCTGTCCGTCGATCTGGAAGCACAGTGTACTGCCAAGGCGAGTGAGATCCACGAGAAAGCCGGCGTCACGTTCAACATCAATTCTCCGAAACAACTTGGCGACGTTCTCTTCAACCAGCTCAATCTGCCCAAACCCGTCAAGTACGGTAAAGGCAAAATGATCTCTACGGCCGTTGATGTCCTAGAAGAGCTTTCAGAAACGCATGAAGTGCCGCGCCTGGTGCTTGACTATCGCCAGCTCTCCAAGCTCAAGAGCACATATGTTGACGCATTGCCGGCGCTGATCGATCCACAGACCGGGCGCGTGCACACAACGTTTAACCAGACCGGCACTACCACGGGGCGTTTGTCCTCGACGAATCCAAACCTGCAAAACATTCCCATACGCACTGAACTGGGCCGTGAAATCCGCGCCGCTTTTATTGCGGAGCCGGGTTACTCGCTGCTTTCTGCGGATTACTCGCAGATTGAGCTGCGACTGCTGGCGCACTTCTCTGAAGATCCGCTGTTGGTAGAAGCTTTCCGCAACGGCGATGACATTCACCGGCTCACCGCTTCGCAGGTCTTCGGCGTGCCGCCCATGCTGATTGATGCCGAACATCGCCGCCGCGCCAAGGCCGTAAACTTCGGGATTGTCTATGGACTCTCCGCCTTTGGGCTGTCTCAGCAGCTTGGCATCGACCAGCGTGAAGCCAAAAAGTTCATTGACGCATACTTTGAAAAATATGCCGGGGTGCGCCGCTACATTGATCGCACTCTGGAAGAAACGCGCAAAGAGCAAAGCGTAAAAACTCTGTTTGGTCGCACGCGTCCCATTCCGGACATTAACAGCAAGAACGCCAATATGCGCGGCTTTGCCGAGCGCACCGCCGTGAACACGCCGCTGCAAGGCACCGCCGCGGACCTGATCAAGCTGGCCATGATCCAGATTGATGAAGAGCTTCGCTCACGCAAATTGAAGTCACGCATGCTGCTGCAGGTGCATGACGACCTGCTCTTTGAAGTGCCGGAAAATGAAATCGAGCTGATGCGCGTGCTGGTACGCGAAAAAATGGAAAGCGTTCACAAGCTGAGTGTCCCCTTACTGGTGGAGTTGGGTGTGGGGCCGAACTGGCGCGACGTGAAGTAATCATTTCTATTCCAGCCGTGGCCCTTTGCCCCTGCGAATCACGTCTTTCATGTAGCGTTCATTGCGGATGCGATTGATGCGCCACACGCGCAGATACGGACGCAGAAAAACTGAGTAGCCAAAGCGCGCCAGTGCAAAGAACATGAGCGGCAGCATGACCACTGCGAACAGGTAAGCCAGCACATAAACCGCAGTGGCCGCAACTCCTACCCCGGCGCGCAGGGCCGAGCGCAGCACTGGAATGAACGCAAACGCCGCCAGAATGATCAGGACAAGAATCACAGTCCGTGGCGACAGCCGCTTTTTGCGCGGTGGCACCAGTTCAATTGGCAGAGGACACACCCAGTCCTATGGCGGATTCAAGGGCTGCGGCAATCTGGCCGGCGATACGCTGGACCGTTTCTTCCGTTTCCGCTTCCACCATCACGCGGGCTAGAGATTCCGTGCCGGAGTAGCGGACGTTCACCCGGCCGTTTCCCTTCAGTTCCCGCTCTGCCTGTTCGATGGCTGACATTACCTGAGGAAGTTGGTCCAGAGGACGCTTTTCTTTCACGCGGACATTCTTGATGGTCTGGGGAAAAACTTTCATGCCGGCAGCCAGCTCCGCCAGCGGGCGTCCGCTTGCGGCAATAATCCCCAGCACCCGGATAGCAGTAAGCAGGCCGTCGCCGGTGGTGGCTTCACGGGAAAGAATGATGTGGCCGGATTGTTCGCCGCCCAGCACTGCGCCGGTCTTGCGCATTTCTTCCAGAACGTATTTATCGCCGACAGGAGCGCGCAGCATTTTGATTCCGGATTCACGCAGCGCCGCTTCCAGCCCCATGTTTGACATGGTTGTAGCTACAACTGTGTCATTCGTCAGCTCGCCGCGCTGCTTGAGGTCGCGCGCCAGCAGAAGCATTACGGCGTCGCCATTCACAACATGGCCGTTGCTGTCGGCAAAGAGCGCGCGATCGGCGTCGCCATCAAAGCAGATGCCCAGATCGGCGGTACGCGCCAGAACTTCCCGCGCAACAATCTCAGGGTGCAGCGCGCCGCAGTTTTCATTGATGTTGCGGCCGTCCGGCGTTCGATGCGTGAATTCTGCATGAGCGCCGGAGCGCTTGAATATCTCCGGAGCAACCGTGCTGGCCGCGCCATTGGCGCAATCCACAACAATGTGTAGGCGCTCTGCGCCCGCGATGGTACGTGCAAGCCAGTTCAGGTAGTCCGTGCGCAAAGCTTGATCGCCGGGAAGGGAAGGCCCTGCTGGTTCGGCGGTGCCTGGAGGGATTCCTTCATTGAGGAGAGAAAAAATTTCGCTTTCGATTTCCAGTTCTATCCCATCCGGCAGCTTGAAGCCGTCAGGGCCAAATACCTTGATGCCGTTATCGCGCCACGGATTGTGCGAGGCAGAGACGACCACGCCGGCGGAAAAGCCATGCGTGTGCGTCAGGTACGCGATGGCCGGTGTAGGGACCACGCCCGCGCTGGCGGTATCAACCCCGGTATCGCGCAGCCCGCAGATAAGCTCGTCTGCCATCCATCCGCTTGATTCCCGCGTGTCCTGCCCGATGACCACGCGACGCGGGCCGGCAGGAAGATGATCGCCCAGGGCGCGGCCAACCGCATACACGGTTTTTTTATCCAGCGGATATTCGCCGGCAACACCGCGAATGCCGTCCGTACCAAAGAGTTTTCTCAAGTTAACTCCTGTAAATCTTTTTACCACAGAGGGCACAGAGGACGCAGAGGAACAAGAGGCACCTGGCTGAATTTCTCCGTGTTTCTCTGTGTCCTCTGTGGTTACAGTCTGAGTGGATTAGTCGTTTTTCGTCTTTTTCACTTCCGCAGTGAACCTGCCTCGCGCCACCTGTGCGGAAATCTCCGAGCCTGTCTTAAGCTGAGAGACATCCTTCACCAACACACCGCGTTCATCGAAGACCAGCGCATAGCCGCGTTCCAGAATCTTTACAGGCGAAAGCGCGTTGAGCTGTGCTGTTAGCCGCTCCGCATGTGAACGCCGCGCTGCCAGGTAGGACTGGAAAGCGTGGACCACGGATTCAGTGCCGGCGTTGATCTGGCTGCGCACCACAGCCAGCGAACGGCGAAAATCAAAGTGTCGCACCCGCGCCGCGGCAATATCGAGCCGGCGATGATAATCATGCAGCAACGTACGGTAGTTGGCGGCCAGGCGATAGGAAAGTTCGTCCAGCCGTTGCGAACGCCGAACCATTAAATCTTGTATGCGCGCAAAAGCGCCGTGCTGCGCAAGTTCCTGTAAACGGGTGCGCGCCATCAGCAGGCGATAGCGTGTTGCGCGGCCCAGCCGCTGGTGCAGGTGCGCAAGGTGCTCCGCCAGACGGTGCTTGGATTCAATCACCAGCTCTGCGGCAGCGGAAGGCGTGGGAGCGCGCAAATCGGCGACAAAGTCGGCAATGGTGAAATCGGTCTCATGGCCAACGGCGGAAATTACGGGAATTGTTGAGCCGAAAATGGTGCGCGCCAGCGCTTCATCGTTGAACGCCGCCAGGTCTTCAATGGAGCCGCCGCCTCGCGCAATGATGATTACATCCACGGTTTTGGCGCGGTTGAAATGCTTGATGCCTGCCGCAACTTCCTCAGCCGCCGTTTCACCCTGCACCTGCGCGGGGTAAATCTGTATGCCCACATTTTCATGGCGACGGGCAAGAATGTTGAGCATGTCCTGCAAGGCCGCGCCGCGGGGAGACGTTACAAGCCCAATGCGCCGAGGCAAGGGCGGAATGGGTTTGCGGCGAGTGGCGTCAAACAAGCCTTCCTGCGCCAGTCTGGCCTTGAGCTGCTCAAATGCTACTTGCAAAGCGCCAGCGCCAACGGGCTCAAGAAATTCCGCCGAGAGTTGCAGCTCGCCGCGCGCGTCATAGATGGTCACGCGGCCACGGGCAATCACCTGCATGCCGGCTTCAGGACGAAAACGCAATAATCGCGCCTGGCTGCGGAACATCACGATGCGCAACTGCGCGTCGCCGTCTTTCAAGGTGAAGTAAAGATGGCCTGACTCCGCCGGACGAAAGTTTGAGATCTCGCCTTCCACCCAGACATCGGTATACGCGCGCTCGACTGTGGTGCGAACGGCGCTGACCAGATCGGCAACGCGCCAGATGCGGCGCGTGGGCGCTTGCTCAAAGGTGAAGCCGAGTTGGTCGGCAAAGGACATTTAAGTGAGTGTAACTAACTGAGTCTAACAACAGGAGAGCTGGAGTTCCAAAATGGCCCTGCTCTGAATTTTTTTCCGAGCAGGACGGTACGGAAAGCTGGCTGCAGGCGTTACGATTGCTTCTGGATTTACGACAGAATATTTCAATACCCGCTTTACCCAAAGGAGTTAGCACATGGCAAAAAAACTGGTGTTTGCAGCTATGCTCACAGCCGCTCTTTCAGCGGGCGCGTTATCTCTCCACCAACTGAGAACAGGCGCACATGCAGTTGTGGCGTGTGGAAGTCCATGCACCAGGGGCGACGTTTGTAAATGGCCATGCAGCTGTTTTTTTGGCATAAACGGCACCACAGGCACGTGCCAGCCGGAAGGTCCGTCGGCTGCGCCAAGAAAATAATTAGCGGCAAAGAGTTGTCTTCGATAAGCCGGACGCGCAAAAAAAAGACCTTACCGCGGATTTTCGCGAATGCACGCGGATAAAACAAAAGCCAATTAGCTTTTGATCCGCGACAATCCGCGCTGATCCGCGGTAGATTTTTTATTTTCTGCTCATCCCGCCCGATGATGGCGATCAGGAAAAAGAGAGTCGTCCTTGCGCAACTACCGGACACCGCACTAGCGGTTTCCCCGCCCCAAGAGCCAAAAGATCAGCGACAGGACCACGCTGATCACAATGCAGGTTACGATAGGGAAATAAAAAACCGAATTCTTGCCGCGATAAACGATATCGCCCGGCAGCTTGCCCAGCGGCAGATTGAACTTCCCGGCCAGCAGGAGCATCACGCCGACCAGTATGATCACGCCGCCCAAAACCAGCAGCGCCTTGCCAAGATCAGCCATGGTTATATTTTAATTGGGCGAGCGAAGAAAAATGTAGCCGCGAATCAACGCGAAAAACCCGAATCAAATCATGAATTGCCGATTCGGTGTTCGTTCACGCGCATTCGCGGCTAGCACAACGTTTCTTTACTTCCAGTATTGGTCGCGCAGCTCGGTTTGTTTGCTCACCAGCGGAATTTCCTGTCCTTGAATGAAGACGTGTTTCACGTCTGTCTTCACGTCCAGCGGATCTCCGTTGGCGACTACCACGTTGCCCATCTTTCCAACATCGAGCGAGCCCAGGTCTTTATCCACGCCCCACATTTGCGCGGGGTTAATGGTAATGGCCTTGAGCGCTTCTTCGGGTGGCAGTCCAAAACCAACCGCATAACCGGCGGCGTAAGGCAGGTTGCGCGCCTGATGCGAATCATAAGAAGCAAACGCGATTTTGACGCCGCGCTTGGCCAACTGCGCCGGCATGCTAAAAACAGCGTCGTACCGCTCAGACTCTTTTGGCTGCTCGTAAATGGGGCCAATAATCACTGGCAAGCCGGTGGCGGCGATTTTATCCAGCAGGCTGGCCGAGTGCGTTACATGGTTGAGGATTACCTTGAGATGAAACTCATTGGCCAGGTCCAGCGCCGTGAGTAGATCATTGGGCTGTTCAGCCGCCAGCACTATCGGCTTTTTGCCATGCAGATAAGGCAGCAGCGCTTCAAATTTCAGGTCGCGCTTGGGAGGAGCGCCGGCCTTGTCTTTCTCTTTCGCGTCTGAGCTGGACTTTTTCTTGTCATACGCTGCCATTTTCTGGTCGTAATCCAGCGCGTCAATGAAAGTCTGGCGCAATTGCGTTGCCATGCCCATACGGGTGAAAGGGAACTTGGCCTGTTCAAAGCTCTGGTTGCGGCGTTGCGCGCCGGTAAAGTTGAGTGGCATGGCGATATCGCGTACCGTCAGCATCTCTGTGGCGGAAGGTCCTGCAAGTTGAATAAAGGAATCCTGTCCAGGCAGCGTGTCGCCACTGGCCGGAGCCACAATTGCGTTGGTAATGCCATTGAGGCGGGTAACCGGGATGAGCGCCGTCTCGGCGTGAAACGCGTCGTAAACATGCATGTGCGGCATGATCTCGTCGCTCATTTCGATTTCATCATTGGTCATGCGGTCAGCGGAAATTTCCGTCAGCCCCAGGCGAGTTTCTGAGTCGATCAAACCGGGATAGACCGTCATTCCGGTGGCGTCAATGATTTTGGCTCCTGCAGGGATCGCCGTTCCAGCTCCGCCGACGGCTGTGATCCTTCCGTTGTGCATTACCACCACGCCGTTTTCGATCACGCCGTGCGTGATCGTGAGCAACTTGCCGCCTTTAATGGCAATGGTTTCATTGGATGCCGCAGCCGTGGTGTTTGCCTGTTTCGCGGGCGCAGGTTTGGATTTCTTGGCTTGCGCGCTGGAATTTTGTGCGGCAAGGCTCGCTACAAGGACGACCGCAATGGATATTTTTTTCAGCATGGTTACTGGACCTCCTTGTAGTGAGTAAGACCAAGTCCGGGGAGTGAGCGGTCAAAGTAAAGATCGCCATCGATGAGGACTTTATCGACCAGCGCGGAAGAAGAAAGCGGATAGCTGTTCCAGATGGAGATGTCGGCGTCTTTGCCTACGTCAATCGATCCAACGCGCTCGTCCACGCCAATGATCCAGGCGGGATTCAACGTGATGGCTTTCAGCGCTTCATCTTCCGTAAGACCGTAGTGAATGGCTTTGCCCGCTTCCTGATTCAGGCGGCGGGTCACGTCTTCTGAATCGCTCTTGAGCGCAACGCGCACGCCTTTGTGTGCGGAGATGGCGGCGTTCCAGGGAATGCCGTCCCACGCTTCATACTTAAAGCCCCACCAATCTGGCCATGTGGCGATAGCCACGCCATTGGCGGCAATCTTGTCGGCAACTTTGTAAGCCTCAAGCGCATGATGGAAGGCCCGAATCTTGTAGCCGAACTCCTTGGCCATTTCCATTTCTGTCAGGAATTCATCGGCACGATAGCAATGGATCTGCACCAGCAGCTTGCCGCGAAGAATATCGGCCAGAGCTTCCAGCTTCAGATCTTTTTTGGGCTGCGTGGCGTCTTTGTCGCCTTTCTTCACCTTGGCGTCATAGTCGTCCCAGGTGCGCATGTACTCGCGGGCTTCAATGAAAGCCGCACGCATGACTTCAAAATTTCCCATGCGCGTGGAAGGAAGCTGGTTTTTGCCGCCATAAACGCGCTTGGGATTTTCACCGCTGGCGAATTTGATGGATTGCGGCGCGCCGGGAAAGAGCATTTCTTCTTTTCCCAGACCGTACTTGTGCTTAATAACGATGGCCTGCCCGCCAATCATGTTGGCTGAGCCGTGCAGCAGCAGCGACGTGGTAACGCCGCCGGCCAACGCGCGATAGATTGCCTTGTCGTTGTAGTCAAAGGCATCGCGCATCATCATATGCGGCGTAATGGGGCTGGTAGGCTCGTTCACGTCGTCATCCAGAGCGATGTGCGAGTGCGAATCGATGATGCCGGGCATCACGAATTTTCCGCTGGCATCGATCACGGTGGCTCCAGCCGGCGCGTTCACGCTCTGGCCCACAGCAGCAATCTTTCCGTTGTGGATATAGATGCTGCCGTTCTCAATCTTGCCATGCGTCACCGTAAGAATGGTCCCGCCTTTAATAACCACGTCATTGTGGATGGTGGGTGTTTCCGGCTCCGCCTTTTTGTTGGGCGTGGCGTTGTCGGTGGCTGCGTTAGCCTTGGATTCAGCTCCGGGCGTGGCTTGCTCCGGACTGGCGGGATTTTGCGATGCAGGCGACGGCTGCTGCGAGGTCTGGGGCTGCTGCGCAAGAGCAAAACTGCTTAGCACCCAACACACTGACAGCAGCATCGCGCGGTACAGATAAGGACGATGCGGCATAGGCTTGAACTCCAAAGGAAGGGATGAACGAACTCGCGATTCTATGGGAGCAGCTTGCAATTGGCAATCAGCAATTCAGCTGTGCATCTCGTCCCATGGGCAGCAATCAGCAGTCAGCACTCAGTCCAAGATACTTGACCGCAACGGACGCAAAGATCGCTAAGGGAACGAAAATAGAGAACTCTTTCTCCTTGGCGTCCTTCGCCTTTGCGGTAAATGGCTTGGGAATGCTGACTGCTGACCGCTGACCGCTGTTTGCTAAAGTATCCTCATGCGCGCCGTAGTCCAAAGAGTGAGCCGCTGCCGAGTGACCGTCGATGGCAATGTTACCGGCGAGATCGGCGCCGGGCTGCTGGTGTTGCTGGGTGTAAGTAAGGCCGACACCGAACTCGCTGCGGATTACCTGATGGAGAAAATCATCGGCCTGCGGATTTTTGAAGATGCTGAAGGGAAGATGAACCTCTCAGTGAAAGAGGCTGGTGGCGTGTTGCTGGTGGTTTCACAATTCACGCTTTATGGCGATGTGCGGCGGGGCAAGCGGCCGTCGTTTGACGCAGCGGCGCGTCCGGAAGAGGCCAAGCAGCTATATGAATACTTTGTCGGTAAAGTACGCGCCGCCGGACTGCGCTGCGAGACCGGACAGTTCCAGGCCATGATGGAAGTCGAACTGGTGAACAGCGGGCCGGTGACGATCCTGCTGGATTCGGAGAAGACGTTTTGATTTTGCTCAGTGCCAGTGCCTGGACGTGGCTGATCGTCTTGCTGCTTCTGGTGATTGGCGGCTATTTCTTTCTGGACAAGCTTATGAGCAAGGGAATCTATGACGAATCCACGGAAGGGCGCAGCCGGATGAACGCCGCTTTCTCTGAAATGCAGACGCTGGTTGATCCCGCGCATCGCCACGTGATGAAAGAGCGCGAGCGCAAACGCGGCGAGCATGATGATGCGGGCGATGATCCTGATCAGTCCTCTTAAGCCCCAAGTGTCAACGCTGGAACGGATATTCATTGATCCAGTGGAAACCGCGATTGACGAGGTTGAACTTGTCGCGATCCACGAGCTTCAATTTCATCTCAACCTGATGGCCATCCATGGAACCGGCCAGAACAAGCTGGTCCGGGGCAGGACGAGTGTAGGTCAGGGCGGCTTTCCAGTTCTTGTCCGCAGGTTTGGTCAAGCCAATGGTATGGTCTTTTTCGTTGATGGCTGATCCGTATCCGGTAAATGTGTCATCCGGCCGCTGGAATGACGTGAAGGTGGTGAAATCGAAGACCACGCGACGCCAGCGGTCCTTGTCAGTAAACAACGGAGAGCGCGGCTGTCCGTCAATGGACATCTCCTCGACATTCCAGATGCCATAGAGCGCTGACTTGGGGCGCCCGCCGCCATAAGTGTGCCAAGCCTGAATTCCCGAATAGATGCCCATGCCGAGCAGGTACAAGCCAAAGGCAACCTGCAAAGCCACGGCCAGGCGGTTGGCGCGCGCAGAGCGGAATAGAGCGGGTTGCCGCGAAGGAGCTGCGGCACGCTCAGTAAAGAAGAAGTCGATCATTCTGCGCGCATCGGGGGCCAAGAGGAAGAGAGAAAACAGAATCAGATGAAACGAGAAGAGCTTCACCGGCACGTCATAGGTCATATTCAGCATGAAGACCTGAATCATGTCCGCCAGGCAGACTAGCGCTCCAAGAGTTGTGGTACGCGGGGTCAGGAGCAAAATACCTCCCAGGGTTTCCGCGCAACCGGCAAAGATTTCATAGGAACGTGAAGCTCCAATCGACGACCAAAGCACCGCCATGGGAGAAAAATTGCCGTAGGGCTCCAGCAGGCGCGTGAGATAAGGAAAGGGCATCTGCAGGGGAATCACCTTGTCGATACCGTAGAGAAACATCTCTGAAGCCAGTGCGAAGCGCAACGCCAGCCGGAACCACTTGTGGAAAGTCACGTAGTTGGTGCGGCGGCGGTCCAGAATTGACCAAACAAACGTGATCACGGCGGCAATCACCAGCAGACAGAAAGCCAGAACCCAGTCGAATGTCTTGTCGCCGCTGCCGCTGCCGGTGTAAACCAGATCGCGCTTGATACGAAAAATGTGAGTCGCGGTCCAGAATGTGATGTGCCGCAAAGGCCACACGGCAGACAGCTCAGGAATATTTACTTTGGGGATGAGAAACAGCCCGCCCAGAATCTGGTTGCTCAGGCTGAAGAGGGTGAAGTAAGCAACACAGAATCGAAAACCGATGCGGGTAGCCAGCCCCCAATGCTCCACCGCAGCGGGAGATTCGGATTGGGGAACGGCCACAGATTCCACCGATTGAACGGCATCAGTTGTAAGAGCAAGTTGAGCGTGGTCTGCCAAAGGTTACCTCCCGAACACCCGCGCTTTTTGGCTGAAAAGTGATTTTTATTATGCCACTGTCGGCACCTCTCCATCGCCCAGATTGCATATTTTTTTAGCAGCATTTCTGCTCGATCTCACGATGGCGTCTGGTACCATGCTCCCGCTATGAAAATCTGCGCTTCCCTGCTCTTGCTCTTCTCTTTGGCAAGCTTTGCTCAATCGCGGCCCGCCGCCGGTGACGAAACGCAACAACTTCTACAAGCATTGGCCGATGCTCCTGGGCCTTCTGGCTTTGAAGAGCCTGTGCGCAAGATCATGGTTGAGCGCATGAAGCCGCTGGCGGAAAAGTTGAGCTATGACGGCCTGGGGTCGGTGATCGCCGTGCAGGGCACAAGCGGCCCGCGCATTATGGTGGACGCACACATGGACGAACTGGGCGGCATGGTGCGTCGCGTGACCAATGATGGCTATCTCACCATGCAGATGCTGGGCGGCTGGCTTGATCAGGCGCTCGTCGATCAGCGCTGGACGATTATTGGATCGAAAGGCCCGGTGCGTGCGGTCACCGGCATTCGCGATATTCACATTGTTCCGCAGGAAGAGCGCACCAAGGTCTATCCGCGCGAGTCGATCTTTCTGGATGTAGGCGCGAAGAACGCGGCTGAAGTCGCGGCCCTGGGCCTTGAGCCGGGCGATCCCGTGGTTCCGGACGCGCCGTTTGCCGTAATGAACGGGGCCCAAAATTATCAAAACCAAAATTATCTAGGTAAAGGCTGGGACGACCGCGTTGGCTGCGCCGTGGTGATTGAGGCCATGAAAAAGCTGGCGCACGCGCCGCATCCGAACCAGATTTTCTGGGTAGCGACGGTGCAGGAAGAGATCGGTGTGCGCGGCGCGCATACCTCCAGCGACATTGTGAAACCCGAGATCGGCATTGCCATTGAAGGCGGCGTTACGCGCGACGCGCCCGGAGTACATCCGGAAGAAGCGCAGGAATTACTGGGCGGCGGGCCGGCAATTTTTCTGTACGACTCCAGTGCGCTGCCGAACCTGAAATTGGTCTCGCTGATCAAGCAGACAGCCAAAGAAAAAACTATCCCGCTACAAAGCGACCTCATTCAGGGCTACGGCGACGATTCCTCAGAAATGCAAAAGAGCAACGGCGGCGCGCCGACCGTGAACATGGTCGTCCCAGTGCGCTATACGCACTCGCATAATGGCATTATGAACCGTAGCGACTTTGACAAGATGGTGGACCTGCTTGTAGCAGTGTTGCAAAAGTTGGATGCAAAGACCGTGGCGAATCTGCGGGATTTTACGCCGCAATAACCTACTTACCGCAGAGGGCGCGGAGAACGCAAGAAAAGATTGGCGGCGAATGACGCGAATCGCTTGCTAGTTTCGACGGGAAATCGCCATCGATCTCCCGCTTCACTAATGGTGGCCGATAACGTGCTCCCGGGCCGGCGGGCTTTAAACTCCCCCTTGAGCAAAAATAATTTTGCCAGCCTGCTTCCTATTGCCAGGTTATAGGAGTCTAATGGTCATATAGCTTACCTATATGACTGATCAAAATCGAAAAAACGACGTTTGGCAGGGGACCATGGCACTGATGGTGCTGAAGACCCTTGAGGCCATGGGACCGCTGCATGGATACGGTATCGCGCGTCGGATCGAGCAGATCAGCGGCGACCGCCTGTCTCTGAATTACGGCAGCATTTATCCGGCGCTGCTGCGTCTGGAGCAGGAGCGCGCGATTGTCTCTGAGTGGGGCACGTCAGAGAACAATCGCAAAGCCAAGTATTACCGGCTGACGCCAGCAGGCCGCAAACAGCTCAAGCAGGAAACCGCCGACTGGCAGGAAGCCTCCGCGATCGTTGCACGGTTTCTGGCCGCAAAGGAATCTTTATGAAGGCATTGTGGCGAGTGTGGGCACGCGTGACCGGACTGTTTCGCAAGAACTGGCGAGATCGCGAAATGGCGCAGGAATTTGAATCGCATGTGCAAATGCATATCGACGATAACGTCCGGGCTGGGATGAGTCCGGAGCAGGCTCGGCGCGAGGCGCTGGTTAAGTTCGGTGGCATGGAAGCCGCCAAGGAATCCGTGCGCGAGACTTCGCGGTTAATGTGGCTTGATACGGCATTGCGCGATATGCGGTATGCATTGCGCGGGCTCCGGCTGAATCCGGGCTTCGCCACCACTGCGGTACTCTCGTTGACACTCGGCATCGGCGCGAGTGTGGCCATTTACACAGTCGCAGACAATCTGCTACTGCGGCCTCTGCCTTATCCCGACGCAAAGCAACTGGTCATGCTGTATGAGATGAATCCTCACCGGGATTCCAAGCACAACGTGATCTCGCCGGCAAATTATTTTGACTGGAAGGCGCAAAGTTCATCGTTCAGTGCGATTGGCGGCTTCTTTGATTTTCACGTGATCCTGGGAGACGGCAAGCGAACGGAAGAAAAGGACGCACAGGCCGTGAGCGGTGAAGTGCTGCCTGCGCTGCAAGTAAAGCCGATTCGCGGCCGTCTCTTCACCATGCAGGAAGACAAGGACGATGCGCATGTCGCGGTGATCAGCTATCGGCTGTGGCAGGAATGGTTTGGCGGCGATGAAAGCGTGATCGGACGGCAGCTTCAGGTGAACGCACGTCCGTTTACCGTGATTGGCGTACTGCCACCCGATTTTTATTTCAATACGCGCACCAGCGACGTATGGGTGACCCTGGGCCTGAATCCGTCTGACAACCTGCGCAAAACGCAGGGGCGATGGATGTGGGCGGTGGCGCGGCTTAACCCTGGCGTGTCGCTCAGCCAGGCGCGCGCCGAAATGACTGGCATCGCGCAACGGCTGGAAATTGCCTATCCGGAGTTCAACAAAGGCTGGGGCGTTGATGTTGTGCCGTTGCGGGATTCTTTCGTCGGTCCGGCAAAGACCTCACTCATGATCCTGCTGGGCGCGGTGACATTATTGTTGTGCGTTGCATGCGCCAATGTGGCCAACCTATTGCTCGCGCGGTACAGCACCCGCCATCGTGAGATGGCGGTACGGGGTGCGCTGGGCGCAGCCCGCAGCCGGCTGGTTCGCCAGTTGCTTACGGAGAGCGTGATCCTTGGCCTGGTAGGCGGCATTGCAGGAGTTGTGCTGGCGTACTTCGCGGTTGCAGGATTAGTGGCGCTGGCGCCGCGCGATCTTACGCGTTCCGTGCAGATTACATTTGACATGCGCATCGTGTTGTTTGCTTTCTTGCTGTCGTTGGTGACGAGCATCATCTTTGGGCTGGCTCCTTCTTTGGTGGCGTCGCATGGCGACCTGAACAGGGGATTGCACGAAGAAAGCCGTACCAGCACGGGCAGCGGCAATCGAATGAGACGCTGGCTGGTTGCGCTGGAGATTGCATGCTCCGTGGCGCTGATGGCGGGCGCGGGATTGCTCTTCCGCAGCGTGGTGGGATTACAGAATGTGGACCCGGGACTGGACGCGCACAATGTGCTTACCTTCCGAGTATCACTACCGAATCAGCGCTATAAGCAGGACCAAAATAAAATCGACTTCTTCAAGCAGGCCGCAGAACAGCTGCGCCAGCTACCGGGAGTGCGCTCCGCCAGCGCCATCAGCTATTTGCCGTTTAATGGCCTTGCAGCCGGGACTGATTTCAAGATCGCGGGACGGCCTCCGGCGAAGCCGGGCGAGGCGCTGGGAGCGGTCATACGCACGGTGCTTCCAGATTACTTCCGCACCATGGGGATCCCGCTTATTCGCGGCCGCGACTTTACGGCTGCGGACGATGTTGAATCCACGCCGCATCGCTTCATTGTGAATGAAACTTTTGTGCGCAAGCATATGCCGACCGAGGATCCACTCGGCAAGCAGATCAGCGTCTGGATGAACAAGGAAAACCCATTTGGTGAGATCGTGGGAGTAGTAGGTGACGTAAAGGAAAAAACGCTGGATAAAGAGCCTGAGCCAACCATCTACTACATCCATTCCCATCTTTCCTATGGAGAAATGGTGTTTGTACTCCGGGCGGAGAAAGACGCAATGGCGCTGGCCGAGCCGGCCCGCAAAATTATCCAGGGAATAGATTCCGAACTGCCCGTATCGCAAATACGCTCCATGGAAACAGTTGTGCGGCAGACGTTTGCCAGCCAGCAATTCAGCGCGGTGCTGCTGGGAGGATTTTCACTAGCCTCCCTGTTGCTGGCAGCGATTGGAGTCTATGGAGTGCTGGCTTATTCGGTTACGCAACGCACGCGGGAAATTGGAGTACGAATCGCGCTGGGCGCAGAACCATTGGCTATTACGCGAATGGTAGTGGCCAGCGGAGCGCGGATGGTCATGATTGGAGCGCTCGCTGGAATGGCGGCGGCTCTGGCACTTTCCGGGTTGATGAGGAGCCTGCTGTTTGGGATTGGCCCGCGCGATCCGCTTACGTTCATCGCGGCGCCCGCAGTGTTTGTGGCGGTGGCGTTGGTGGCGGCGTATGTCCCTGCGCGACGAGCCGCGAAGGTTTCGCCGATGGAGGCGCTGAGGGCGGAGTAGGTTTTTCTGTTTTCAATCCCGAGCGGAGCGAGGGAACCCTTTAGCTATGAAAATATTTTGCAAAAAACATGTCCCGGAGTGCGGGAAAGAGTGCATATATAAGTAGAGGCAGCGCAGCTCTTAGCTATTGGCTCTTGGCCTTTGATTTTTTGTGTCTTTGCCCCAGCTATAGTTTTTAGACCCGAACCGTACCAATAGCAGGCGAGGGCGCCTGCGCTCCACAAATCAAGAAAGATGACTTGGCCGCTCTCGCACCAGATGATGTACTTGTTGCCGAGAGATGGACAAGCGCGGCTGGCCGACAAACCGTAGCGAGATTCATTCCGCCTGTCCCAGGGGCGAAGTCAAATACAGAACTATCTGGACGGCGCAAGCCGACTTTTTCGTAGCAAAGGGGCTTAACCCAACTAGAATAATGCCAGGAGATGCCATGGCAATGTTGGATTGGTCAAAATGCCCTGCGGTTGAGAGTATCCCTGGAAAGGTCAGCGGGGCATGGGTCTTTCGCGGCACCCGTCTTCCGGTAGCTACGGTTTTCGAAAACCTTGAAGATGGGATGACAATTGAAGAAGTTATGGAACAGTTCGATGTGACCCGGGAGCAAATCCAGGCAGTGCTTGAATTCGCCGCTCGAAGTCTCGATGCTCCCGTGCGCCACTAATGCTCATCCTCTTTGACCAGGGCACGCCGCGCGGCGTAGCCCGCTGGCTCCCCGAAAGAGATTAACTGAAGTGCTTTAAGAGAAGAGATTCAACGAACAGAATGCAGCTTTCAACCTGGAACCGATGAACCTGCGCCCAGTCAGCATGAAGGCTGTCGTTGCGGAACTTCAAATACCCATTAGCGGTCGAGATTTCACCGCCCTTGAGAACATCGCCATCTTTCAATGCGTTTACGACTTGCTCCAGTTTAGGTCGGCCAGTTAGCCCAACCTTCTCCCCTGCCAGCCGCCTCAATATGTCTTCGAATGCTGCCGCCGTGAGCACCGCCGCGACCTGCATTGCGGAGTCTGTCGTTTCCGTCAGCGCATCTTTTGCAAGCGTTATCAATTCACCGAGGACTTCGCCTTGAATCTGCGCTCTGACATTCACGATAAGTCCGGCCTTGATTTCTGCGAGCGTTGCCTCAATAACGCCCCTGCAAAAGGCAGCTATGTCCTGGGCCGGAGGGCCACCCTTGCTGTTCCTTTGCATAGCATCAACGGAGTCCTTCAGAGACTTGAACTGCACGCTCGTCGGTCCATAAAAGGCTTCAACAAACGAAACGGCAAACATATGAATCGGTGTCAACGATCCCCAGCCGCTCATAGCAAGCACTTGCTCGGCTCTCTTCACCCACGCATCGATGTCTTGTTGTTTCATATTGTGTTTAATTGTAACTGGCCGTGGATGGACAGGATTCCTTGTAATGGAAGCATTGTCCAAGCGCTCCGCTCAAAATGAAGGATGTTAACTGTTTGGTGGACTGATTTCCCTCTCCGTCTGCAGCCGGATCCATGTATTTCCTCTGCAGCAGCAGAGCCGATCTCTCGCCTCGCGCTCAAATTATGAATGATGCAAGTTGTTATCCTGGCTTGGCTCGGGATGGCATGTCGCTCGATATGCCTATCGGTAGACACACTGGGTGAAGCGCGGGATGAAAATAAATATTGAAAATCATGTCCCGGGAAGGCGGGAAAGAGTGCATATATAAGTAGGGGCTGCGCAGCAGCTAGCCATTAGCAACTGGCAATTGGCCTTTGTGTTTGAGCTGCTGTCGTTTTGATAGTGGCTCCACAGCTGGGGTAAGAAACAAAGCAGCTACTCTTCTGTGGAAGGCAGGATGCGTTCGGCCAGGTTCTCCAACTGCCTTCTCCAGTCCAGTTCCTCCACAAAAGCCGCTGACTGGCGCCAGCCGGCTTTGACCTTGACGAACAGTTCCAGATAGACCTTTTTGCCGAAGCGTTTCTCCAACTCCATGCGCGCGGAGGTGCCCATCTGCTTGAGCTTCTGGCCGCCTTTGCCGATCAGGATGGCCTTCTGGCTGTCGCGTTCGCAAAAAATGGCGGCGGCAATACGCAGCAATTTGGGCTTATCTTCAAAGCGTTCAACGATGACAGCCGTGGCGTAAGGAACTTCTTTGCCGGTCTGGAGCAGAACTTTTTCGCGGATAATTTCCGACGCGAGAAAACGCTCCGGCTGGTCAGTGAGCTGGTCTTCAGGAAAATAGGGTGGATTTTGCGGCAGCGCGCGGATGACTTTATCGAGCAGCACTTCCAGCCCTTCACCCTTCAACGCCGAGATGGGAATAACTTCCTGGAATGCGTGGAGCTTGCTGTAGCGCTCGATGACGGGCAGCAGGCGCTCTTTGTGCAGTCGATCAACTTTGTTCAGCAGCAGAAAGGCCGGCGCTCCTGTGCGTTTGACCAGTTCAAGGACTTGTTCATCGGCGGGACCGAACCGGTCTGTGGCATCAACCAGTAGCAGGACGAGGTCGCGGCTTTCAAGAGCGGCATGAATTTCCTGCATCATTTTGCGATTGAGACGGCTATCCGGCTTGTGTACGCCGGGCGTATCAATGAAAACGATCTGGCCTCCGGGACGCTTGCCTTTGGCCTTGACATTGAGAATGCCCTGGATGTTCATGCGCGTGGTCTGCGGCTTTTCCGTGACGATGGCGATTTTCTCGCCGACCAGCGCGTTGAGCAGCGTGCTTTTACCGGCGTTGGGGCGGCCGATAATCGATACAAAACCTGAGTGCTTCTGCGCCATTATGCCTCGGCCTGCCGTGGTGAAGAATCAGCTTTCTCCGGTTGCGACCGGCATACCCTGATCTTTTCTATTTTACGATTTGTGGATTCAAGAATTTCAAACCGGAGACCTTCATCTTCGACGACCTCACCGGGTTGCGGGATGCGACCAGCGATCGCGCTGACGAGGCCGCCGACGGTAGTGGTGTCATGCTGGTCAAGGCGCACATCGAAAAGGTCCTGAAGGCGGCCCACGTCAACGGTGCCCTGCATGACATAAGCGTTGTCGTTTTCTCGAATGATGTCATGCGAAAGCTCATGCTCGTCGCGAATCTCGCCCACGATTTCTTCCACCAGGTCCTCGAGCGTCACCAGGCCGGCGACAGAGCCATATTCGTCAATCACGATGGCCATGTGGATGTTATCTTTCTGCATTTCGCGGAGAAGTTGTGAGGTCATTTTGGTTTCAGGCACAAACAGCACCGGCCGCAGAAGCTTGGCCACCGTCGTGGTGCGTGCATCGGCTTCAGGAAGCTGGATGAGATCATGCGCCAGGACCATGCCTTCGACCTGGTCGATGCTGCTGGAATAGACGGGCACACGAGAATGCGGCTTGTCGCGCAGCAGCGAGGTAAATTGTTCAATGGTGGTGGTGGACGGGACAGCGAAGATGTTAGGACGCGGCGTCATCACGTCGCGCACCGTCTTGTCGCCAAATTCCACCACGGATTGAATGAGCTGGCGGTCACTCTCTTCCAGAATGCCTTCTTCTTCCGCGGCTTCAATCAGCGCGTCCACGGCTTCTGAAGGATGCTCCGGCTCTTCCGGTTCATGCGGCTCTGCCAGCGCGGCTACGGAGAGCCCGAAGCCAAGGGCGACGGTGATGGGCAGCATGAGATAAATCAGGACATGTAAAAGCGGAATGAATTTCACGAGCCATATGCCGCGCGTCCGCGTGAACAGCATGTAAGGCAACAGCCGGTTGCAAACAATAATGACCAGAATGATGCCGATGATGGCCTGGACAATTTCCGGCCAGGTCCAGCGATTGTCGCGAAAGACAAGATAGCCGATGATGAACGCGACGGAGGCCGTGCAAAGCTGAGTGAGGACAGAGAATGTGAGCGCGGCGCGCTGGCTGGACAGCCGAGGCTCGACCAGCTTTTCAAAGGCCTCAATATTTTCCTGAAATTCACGGCTGAGGAATTTGCCGCTCTCAGTGTAAAGGCGCTCCACGTAAGAAACGAGCACAAGAAGCGCGCATAGAAGGAGCACGACCGTATATAAGGCGAGCAGGGTCATGGCGCGCTCCTGGGTTTAGTGGCTGCTGCAGACTTACGAGGAGTTTTGGCGCGATGATTCTTTGCAGCTTTTGCCGATCGCGAGGCTGTTGCGTTAGCTCGACGCGATTTGGCGCTTGAATGTGTACGGTCGATCAGCGAAGCAGGCAGTTTGAGTTGAGAGCGCAAACGAGATTCCGCGCGGGCCATGCGCCCATTGTCCGATTCATGATCATAGCCGGCAAGGTGCAGCATGCCGTGCAGCACTAGAATATTTAGCTCGCTGGCCAGACTGTGGCCGTAGCGCTTGGCGTTCTCCAAGGCTATCTGGGCGGAGATGGCGATGTCACCGCCGGATGATCGCGGGAAAGAAAGCACGTCCGTCGGCTTATCTTTGCGGCGGAAGCGGCGATTGAGCTCGCGCAGGCGCTTGTTGCTGGATATAAGGATATCTACGTCACCTTTCACGCGGGCCAGAGTTTGCGCGCGCCGGGCAAAGCGCTGGAGTTGCGCAGCGCTTACGCTGCGGGTGGGAGCGCCGGAGATGCCTGGTTCGAAAATTACCATCGTCGGACCGTCAAAGTGGAACCTCAAAAAAACTCAAAAACCGCGCCGTGGTTAAAGCAAAGCGGGAGGGCCATGACTGCCCTCCCGCCAAGAATTCTACTAGATTACTGTTGCAGAGGGGGCTCGTTGGGCTCCTGTTCCGCCTGCACCTCGCGCGGCAGCTCCAACGACATTTGCTGGTTCCGCGAACGTTCGTCATAAGCGCGGACGATGCGCTGCACGAGATTGTGCCGGACCACGTCCTCCTCAGAGAAGAAATTGAAGAAAATGCCATCAATTGGCTTGAGCACATCAATCGCTTCCAACAAGCCGCTACGGCGGGCGTTGGGCAGGTCAATCTGCGTGATGTCGCCGGTGACTACCATTTTTGAGTTGAAGCCCATGCGCGTCACAAACATTTTCATTTGTTCCGGCGTTGTGTTCTGGGCTTCATCCAGGATGATGAAAGAATCATTCAGCGTGCGGCCGCGCATAAAAGCAATGGGCGCAATTTCAATGACGTTCTTTTCCAAAAAGCGATCCACGCGCTCCTGGTCCATTAGGTCATACAAAGCGTCATACAGCGGGCGCAAATAGGGATCGACTTTTTCCTGCAGGGTTCCGGGCAGAAAGCCCAGGCGTTCGCCTGCTTCCACCGCAGGACGAGCAAGGATAATTCGGCTCACGCGCTTTGCGTTCAGCGCCGAAACCGCCATCGCCACTGCCAGATACGTCTTGCCTGTTCCCGCCGGCCCGACGCCAAATACCATGTCATATTTTTCAATGGCATCTATATAGCGGCGCTGGTTCATGCTCTTGGGTTGGACCTGCCGCTTGCCAAACGATCTCTGTTTGCCTGCCTCAGCCATGCCGCGCAGCGTTGCCGTTGAATCGGCTACTACCACACGCAGCATTGAGCTTAGGTCGGCGTCAGTAAATTCCTGGCCTGTACTGCCCAGGTGATCAAAGTCGGTAAAAATCTGCTCAGCGCGGGCTACGTCCCGGGCGGCGCCTTCCAGTTGGACGGAATCAGATTTCAGGTCAATATTTACGTTCAGGCCGCTCTCCATCAGCTGGAGATTTTCATCGCGGATACCAAACAACTTCTGGATATTAGGGACGATTTCTATATTTTTCTTCATTCAGTTTTTTGGGGTTACCCTCTCATGGCGCACAGATCGCCAGACTCCGTGCTTGCGCACAGAGAACATAAGATTGCTTTGTGCATGGAAACGCAGGATAGTTGGCCCACCGGAACGCGGAGGTAATACCATTGGCCTGAGAGTACCGCCGTTATTTGCCCAAGTCAACAAAGTTTCTGCGGCTTTAATCCCGCTTTAACATTAGATGCTGCACGGACGATTTCGGCGGCAATTAAAAGGGTTACGCGCCTCCGTCTCTTTCCCATTTCCGATCTCCAGGTTGACGTGGCTACGGCGTTATTTTCTCTCTGTCTCTCTCGGCTCGATTTCCTGGTTGCCGCGGCTTACGACATGTAATCCTTCCACATCTCTCTCTCTGCCGATCTACAGAGTTCACGTGGTGCTTAGGACCTTTGACTTTGCTTTTGAGTTTTCTCCGCGTCTCCGCGCCTCCGTGGTAGATGTTTCTTTTGGTTATTCGCCGCCGCGTTGCCCTGCTAACAATCGGATTCATGCCAATGCCGCGAAGAAGCTGTTCGCTGAGTCTTCATGTTCCGGTTCTTTCTTCAGCTCTCCGCATCCTTCCGAGTTTTTCGTGTTCTTTTGGCTGCGGTTTTTCACTTTGCCTTTGAGTTTTCTCCGTGTCTCCGTGCCTCCGTGGTAGATGTTTCTTGTTGGTTGTGGCTCCGCCGCAGCGCCCATCTGCCGCGGCTCTTCCCTGCTCCCGCCATTGACCCAGGCCCCTAAACCCAAGTAAAATAGCATCTTCGGCTTGACCCTCCGAAAAACCTTTATTGATAGGAACCATACAGTCACAATGGCAAATCATTTTTCTGCGCTGAAGCGCGCGCGCCAAACCACCAAACGCACCCAGGACAATCGCGCCAACACCTCCCGTCTGCGCACCGCGCTGCGCAAGTTGCGTGAAACGCTGGCCACCGGAGACTCCAAGGCCGCCAATGAAACCTTCAGCACCACTGTTTCTATGATCGATAAAGCCGTAAAAAAGGGCGTCATCCACAAGAACACCGGCTCGCGGTATAAATCCCGCCTCAGCGCCCGAGTAGCTGCGGTAAAAAAATAGATCTCAAGGATTTTTGTCAGGGCCCGCGAGAACGCGGGCCTTTTCTTTTGCAATGTCCACGCAAAAACGTTGAGGTGATGCGATGTTTAGAAGTGCGAGCTTTTTGTTCATCGTGTTGTTTTCTCCACTACTCCTCACAGCGCAAGATGATGCGCCCGTCGTTGAAGTCTTCGGTGGATTTGCTGGCGCCCGCATTGATGACAATCAAGGGCTCACCCAGCGTCACATCACCAACCTTGGGTGGGACCTCTCCGTACATGGAAACTTCAACCGCCATTTTGGCCTGGTGGCGGATCTCGGTCAGTACTATGGGACACACCGCCTGCCTCCTTTTACCGCGCTTACCTGCCCCACGTGCCCTATGACGACGCCAAGCCCGTTTCAGGCTTCCACCAGTTTTTTGACCTTTATGGGCGGACCGCAAGTCTCATTTCGCTGGAACAGATTCGCGCCGTTTCTGCGAGGCATGATTGGTGTTGCCGATGAGCACGGGCACTTCGTTCCGACTCCGCCAGGCGGCGATTTCACCGCCACCCAGGTGGGTCTGGCAGAAGCCGCGGGTGGAGGGCTGGATGTCACCATGACCCACCGCACCGCCTTGCGTTTTCAGGCTGATTACATGCACAACGGGTTTCAGGTGGGCCACACAGCAGAGCACAACATCCGTTTTGCCACGGGAATGGTCTTTCGCTTCGGCAAATATTAGCAGGTGGCCCAGATCCTCAGACCTGCCGCCCCTCTGCATTGCTAACAAACGGATTCGTGCCATGCCGCGAAGAAACTTTTTTCTTTAAGCTTGCATTCCGAAGTTTTTAGCCCTCCGCGACCTCCGAGTTTCTCTGTGTCCTCTGTGTTGAGATTTTGATTTTGACTTTCGCTTTGAGTCTTCTCCGTGTCTCCGTGCCTCCGTGGTGGATGTTTTTGGTTGCGGCTCTGCCGCGCTGCGATCATCCGCATTTATCAGCGGTAAGGTTCCTTCCCCGATTTTACTTTCGTTACATATTCGCCTATAATAGACGGTCCCATGAGCCCTGAGATCGACCTCCTGACCGCACTTTCTTCCCAGCCCTTTTCCGCCTGTGCAGCTCAGTGGCAACAGCTTCTCCGCAAACTTTTCCTGCCCATCTCATTTGTTCCCGCCATCCAGTCAGTCTTGGAAAAAGGCCAATGGAGATCCCAGCCTGATCCCATGGCTTACGTCCGTAAAAGCTCTTTGCGGTGTGCCGTTCGTCTCGGCATTGTCGATGTTCGCCGCAACCTCCGCCGTGAAGTTCTGGCCACTGATCTCAGCTTCAAAGACGCGGGCGGAAAATCCCTGACGCCCCATAAAATGTCACACGACGACCGCCTTGGCACGGCGCTCCACCGTCACGACGAACAATTTCGTACCGGCTTGGGCGCGGACCACAGTTCCATTTACGACGAAGACGACATCATCAACCGGCTGCCCGGCTCCCTTCTTGATAAAAATCTTGAAGTCAAATGGGACCAAATCGCCGATATGGCACAGATGGATTCCGGCGAACGCATCGTGCTCAAGCTTCGCTTGAGCGGCCTTGAACGTGACGTCGCCTTTGCCGCCTGCTACACCGACGAAGATCGCAAAATCCTTCAAGCCGCATGGAAGCGCTTTGATCGTCACAAAGGCTTGTTCAAAGCAGTGTTGATGTCAGGCAAGCCCATGCCGGCCCAGCCGCCTGTTAAGCCTGTTCGTCCGGCGCATCAAGTCGTGCGGGGGAATCGTGCCAATAAGACCAATCCAGCGGACCGCGTCAACGAGACTTGTTCACCAAGTGACACCCGTAGTGCGACACCCCAGCTCGAAGTGGTCTTTATCCAGCTTCCGCAGGGCGGCATGAAAATTTCTTTTAGAAAACCTGTCGCAGAAAAGAAATGAATGCCGTGCGACAGCGCTCGCATTTGGTTTTTCGATTACCCGATTACCCGATCACCCGATCACCCGATCACCCGATCCTTCTTAGCACTTTCCTCAGCTCAATCACCTGTAAATTCTTCGGACGGTCCGGCCAGTTGTCCACCCAGCACACAATCACGTCGCACCCTTTCGGATTGTGCCCATGCTTCAAAAAATTCCGGCTCTCAAATTCAAACTCAATCCTGACCCGTTGCCACTGGCCGCGCGCTACTCTCCGCATGGCTTCGCAATCCGGAAACTCCGTCTGTATCCTGTGCACCGTGAATCCAAGTTTGCGCGCCACCATGCCAAACGCAAACACCACTCCGGCTTCGTTCACCGGCTCGTACGCCAGCTCCGGCAGTCCCAGCGGATCGCCATAGATCGGCCGGTCGCGCAGCACAATGTCTTTCTGTGACCGCCTGCCTTTACCGGGCTGCGTGGCCATGCTCTCCTTTTCTCCTTCGATGATCGCCAGCACGTCCCACCACTGCTGGTCCACACCGTCCTTGCGCGCAAACTTCGCAAACGCCTCCGGTACGTCTTTCCACCGCCGATACCTGGTCTGAAACGGCACATTGCTGAACCTGCCCGCACGTTCGTATTCATACACGCTGGGAATCTTGCCCAGCCTGCGCGCCGCTGCGGCCCAGTCCATTAGCAACGTGGATTCCGGCTGCGCCATCCCCGGACCTCCGGCTTTCAGCCCGGCCGCCGCCAGCGCCTTCCGCCAACTTCCAAACTGTTCGTAAATAAAGTGCCGTGTCACTTTTGTTTTGTGCGTAATGTCGCGGACGCTTGGGTTGCGGCCATTGTCTTTGGCAAAACTGCGGATCGTCTTCACAATTTCATTCTTTGTCATGGTTTTCTCTCGCGGAGGGGATTTTTCGGAAAATTCAAAACTTGGTTTTCAGGCAGATCGGGGACTATCTCGGGCAAAACAAAAGCCACCCGTCCGGGTGGCTAGTTCGTTACGTTTTGGAGCGCAGGCACCCTCGCCTGCGAATCCGGCTCTCAATAAGGATGGCCCAGGGCAACGAGACAAAGGCTAATTGCCAGTTGCCAATTGCTTGGGGCGGCGCGTACGCGCAGCCCCTACTTATATATGCACTCAAAGCGGCATTCCCGGGACATGTTTTTCAATATTTATTTTTAGTCCCGATCATGGTGAAAGAGCGCCCAGCCTTCAGGTGATGATGAGCGCACCGAATTGACCGCGTAAAGGGCTCTTAATATTGGCTTTAGTCACCGGAATGTCTCAAGTCGTCTTGGCAATTTCCTGGTAGCAAGGGGGTATACTATCGCCAAAGGAAGCCGCATTATGGCCGATATTTTAGTCCTGGTGGTAGTGGGGTTAATGTTCACCGGGCTGCACACGTTGTGCAGTGAATTCCTTACCCTGCTTGAAGAGCGGACGAGCCGGAACTGGCCAACAAAACGAGCAACCATTACATGGTACAAACTCCGCGACGCCAGTGATCCAGAGTCCTCTTGGCATGACGAATGGACAATTCGATTGCAGTACTCATATGAGGTGGGCGCTGCCTTCTATTCGGGATTTGTGAGACTTGCGTCCTTGAAGGCAGATGAAACAACCGCGCGTAGGTTTTCGAGTACGCTGATGAACCAAGAGATTTTGATTCGCTATAAGCCGGATTCTCCGGCTAAGTCGCTCTACTTGGAGCCCATTGAGTCGCAGAACTACCCGATGCATCGACAGGATCGTTTGCTTCGACGCCTATTCTGGCTGTGCTTCCGTGGACATCGAACGGGCTATCGCCTGTCTTGAACCCAAATCCTATCCTCATCGACATGCCATCCCGAATCCCAGCGGGTGAGCCTGCTGGGTGAGGGAACTGCTCCGCTGCTCTCAAGGGCCACCAATTTCGCGAACCGAAAGACCCGCGGCGCAGATTCCTCGGCCTCGCCGCAAACGGAACGGAGAAATGACGCAGCGATCCTGGTTCGGCCTCGGAATGGCATGTCTTTGTTGGTGGTTTCCCTACGCCACACAAGTGTAAGGGCACGCGTTTTACTCGCGCCTAAAATGCATTCCAAAACCTGTCGTCCTGAGCGAAGCGCCGCGAAACCCTATTGCTTGCTTGAATTGATAGGCGCGCAGTCGAAGGATCCCGAGAATATTTGCACAACCATGCTGCGTCAGGGAGTTCTAACGAGACAACAACTGCCCAACAACAAATCCCGCGTCGGCAAGCGCGATATCGTTAGAACGTAAAATCCAGCGCCGTTAGGCGCGACGAGAGGTTAGCCCACCCTGAAGGCGAGCGCACGCGAAGCCGAAAAGGGTGGGTAGCGTAAGAAAACGAGACAAGCCCCGTAGGTGGCGACACTCACCCGGCGACCTGCCGTCCCGAACCGAAGCCTACTCCGCCTTGGATTGCGCACATACACCAACGCGCCGAAGCAGTTCAGTCGCCTTGAGTCGCCGGCAGGTTTCCTCAAAGTCCGGTCGTGGGCCTTTCCAGCAAAGGTCGTCGACGGAATCAAATACTGGCGCATCGAGCCGCAGCGTTGCCAGCGTGCGGAAGAGCAATGCATCATCCCATGCGCTGAATAGAGATTCAGATAGAGCTCGCGCCTTTTTAATCGAGGGATGCCACGCGTGCCAATCTTTGGGGATGTCTTCAAGGTGCGGATATTGCGATAAGACCAGAGTCGCTCCTTTCAGACCCCAGCCTGCAACACCGGGATAGCCATCGGCGCTGTCACCGACTACAGCGAGATAGTCGGGAATCGACTGCGGCCTGACGCCAAACTTTTCCACCACGCCAGCTTCATCGCGCAGAATATCGCGCCGGCGGTCGAGCTGAACAACTCTGTTGCCGGCCACACACTGGCTGAGGTCTTTATCCGGCGTGCAGATCAGGACTTGCCCAACGCGTTCATCGTTGGCTGCTTTGGCTGCGGCCGACGCAAGCGCATCGTCGGCCTCAAAATAAACTTCCGGCCAGACTTTTACGCCCATGGATTCGAGCGCTTCTTCAAGGATAGGGAACTGCGAAAGCAACTCCGCGGGAACGCCTTCACTGGTTTTGTAGCCGGGATAAAGGTCATTGCGAAAAGATTCGACAACGTGGTCCGTGGCGACGCCCAGGTGGGTTGCGCCCTTTTCAATCATCGACAAAACGGAGGTAAGCACGCCGCGAACCGCGCCGATTTCCTGACCGCCCGAGTCTTTTGCTGAAGGCACGGCAAAAAAGTGGCGGAACAGTTCGTATGTGCCGTCGATCAGGTAAACATCCATGAAGAAGCGATGTTATATGAAGCGGCTGCTTTGTGCTTGAGCCGTCTATTCCATTCGCAATGCTTTCATCGGCGAAATGGAAGCTGCGCGACGAGCAGGGATAACAGCCGCGAAAAAGGCCGAGATCGCCAGTGCCGCGGCGGCTATTCCAAGGGCCATGGGGTCCCAACTGGAAACGCCGTAAAGCTTGGCTGAGATGAGACGGCCTGCGCCAATCGCCAGAGGCACGCCAAGAATCAATCCGGCCAGCACACGCCTGGACGCTCCAGCAAGCACCATTCGCACTACGTTAACCCGGTCAGCGCCGAGGGCCATGCGAATACCAATCTCCTGCGTCCGCTGTGCCACCGTATAGGCAGTGACGCCATACAGACCAACAGCGGCCAGCAAAAGAGCCGCGATTCCGAAGAGTCCTGCAAGGACAGCTACGGAACGTTCCTCACTAAAAGTGAGGTACACCTGCTGCTGCATGGTCCTTACGCTGATAATGGTCAGGTTAGGATCAATCTCTGCCAGCGTGCGGGTGAGTAAGGGTTCAACCACGCCCGGAGAAGCGTTGGTGACCAGCATGATTCCGTTGATGAAGTGAGTGCGCAGTTCGAGCTTGGCCAGCAAATCATGCTTATAGTTCACTGTCTGGTCCAGCGGCACGTAAAACATGGGGCGCGCAGGCCGGCTCAGAGCGAAGCCGGCAAACTTTGCGTCACGCACTACGCCGATGATCCGGAAGGTTGCGGCGTTCTCCGGCAGATCGATGCCGAAATGCTGGTCCAGCGGTTCTTCATTGCTTTTGAAGAAACGTTTTACAAAAGCTTCATTCACCACCGCCACCCGTTCCGAGCTTTCATTGTCTGCCGCGGAAAAGCCGCGGCCACGCAAAACGGAGACGCCAAAGTTCCTGAGGTAGTCCGCGTCCACGCGGTCCCATGAAGCTCCTGACTCCCCGTCCATCTTCGGAAGCGGATGGCCGGCAACCAGAATCAACTCGCCCCAGTTGTCAGTGAGCGGGTTATACGTAGCCAGGCCCGCACCCTGGACTCCGGGCAGACGGTTGAGGCGTTCTTCCATCTCGCGATAGAGCGCAGCTAGTTTGTCCCGCGAATAACTTGACGGAGGATCATTGATGGCTACCACCATGCGTCCCTGCACTTGATAGCCAAAGTCCTGGTGCTCCAGCTTATTGAGGCTGCGTGCCAGCATGGTTGCGCCGGCCACCAGCACAACGGAAAACGTGGCTTGCACGATCAGCAGCGCTTTGCGTGCGAATGAAGACCGGTCACTGTTGCCGCGACCCGATCCACGCAAAGCATCCGCGGGATTGGTGCGGGTGGCAAACCATGCCGGCGCCGCGCCGAAGATGATTCCCGTGATTAGCGCCAGAACGAAAGCGAATCCCAGGACCAGGAGCGAGGGCGCGGTGCTGATGGGAAGAAAACGCGCTTCCTGAAAAGCCAGCGCCAGTAGCAGACGCGCGGCCAACATCGCGACGACAAGGCCGGCAATTGCGCCGCCAATGGCAAGAAGGACGCTTTCCATCAGCGCCTGCAGAACGATTTCCTTTCGCGAAGCGCCAATGGCCATGCGGATGGCGGTTTGTCCGCGCCGGGCTACGCCCCGCGCCAGCAGCAGGTTTGCAACGTTGGCGCAGGCAATCAGCAGCACCAGCGCGCAAACTCCGAACAGAATCTGCAGACTGCGCCCGTACTCCTCTTTCATCACGGCCACACCCGCGCCTGCGGGCACAACATTCAACACCTGTTTGGGAAGCACGCGGTCTATTTCGGCCATCCAGTTGGCGGGATAACCGGAATCGTGCTGTAGCCATTGCCGCAGCATGCCGGTAAGGCGCGGCGACATCCCTGCGGTGGACGCTCCGGGACGGAGCCGCCCGATCATGCGTAGCCATGCAGAAATAGACTGATGCAGCAGAGAACCGCCGCCGGCGATCATGGGCTCCTTTTGCAGAGGAATCCAAATGTCAGGAGGGTCGCTACGCAACGTTTCACCAAAAAAGCCCGGGGCCGCTACTCCGATTACGGTAAACGGCCGGCCTTCAATCAGGAACGTGGAACCTACCACAGAAGTATCAGAACCATACGTGGCCTGCCACGCATGATGGCTCAGCACCACCACCGGCGCAGACGCAGCCTTGTCGTCGTCGGCGGTGAACACGCGCCCGCCAAAAGCGCCTATCCCCAGAGTTGAAAAATAGTTTCCGTCAACGTATTCAGAGCGTAGCGGCCTGGGAAAAGATTCCACGCGTTCACGCCGCACGCTCAAGCGTCCCATGCCCGCCTGGAACGCAGTTACCTGTTCAAACTCGGGAGTTTCAGCCTTAAGTCTCTCCGACAAAGGGTAAGAGAACATTCCCCAGCGGTCCTGCGGGCCACCTTCAACGCAGCAGTCGTCGCCTTCACCCACGCGATAGAGAGCGCTGGGATCGGCAACCGGCAGGGAACGCAGCATCACCGCATGGATCAGGGTAAAAATTGCAGTAGTCCCGCCGATTCCCAAGGCCAGCGTGAGCATGGCTGCTACGGTAAAGACAGGCGACAGCCGGAATTGACGCAACACGTAACGCAGATTCCCTAGCAGTTTTTGCATGGCAGACCTCTACCTCTTCTTGCGAATACGTTGAAAAGCTGCCAGGGGTTCCCGGATTGTTAGCGATCTTTTTGCGATCGTCGTTGCGGGCTGGGACGAAATGCCCACAGACTCATTTACCATGGATATTCGAATCTTCTTATATATGGTGACTCTCAGAGATATCCAAAATGCCCGTGCCCTGCTGCACAAAGTCGCAGTCCGAACGCCGCTGGTGCTGTGCAAACTGCCTGATGACAGGCAGATTTTTATCAAGCCGGAAAACCTTCAACCCGTGGGTTCTTTCAAGCTGCGCGGGGCTTACAACAAGATTTCATCGCTCTCAACCGAGGAGCGCAAGCGTGGTGTAGTGGCGCATTCCAGCGGCAACCACGCGCAGGGCGTGGCGTTTGCGGCGCGAGCGCTGGGAGTGAAAGCCACTATCGTGATGCCCAACACAGCACCCAAGGTAAAGCTGGAAGCAACGCGCGGCATGGGCGCGGAAGTTGTGCTGGTGGGGCCGGCGAGCGAAGATCGCATCAAGAAGGCGGAAGAACTGGAACAAGAGCGCGGGCTGGTTCCAGTCCCGCCTTACAACGACGAAAAGATCATCGCGGGGCAGGGAACGATCGGCCTGGAAATATTTGAAGACATGGCTGAGGTAGAGCTGGTGCTTGCGCCGATAGGCGGTGGAGGTTTGATCAGCGGGATTGCGACGGCGATCAAAGAATCGAACCCGAAAGCTAAGGTGATTGGCGTGGAGCCGGAGTTTGCGGCGGATGCGCAGGCAAGTCTGCAGTCAGGAAAGATACAATCCATTTCCGGCGAAAGCGCAGCGCGTACCGCGGCGGACGGGCTGCGGTCACAGAGCATTGGTGAGATTAACTTTCAGCACATCCGCAAATATGTGGATGAAATCATTACGGTGACGGAAGAGGAGATCAGGCAGGCGATGCGGCGGCTGCTGTTTTCCGCGCGCGTTCTGGCGGAGCCCAGCGGCGCCGTAACCACAGCCGCGGCCATGTTTCACAGCGAAGAGCTGCCTGCGGGCAAGACCGTGGCGGTGCTGACCGGCGGCAATATTGAGCCGAAGGTTTTTTCTGACATGATTCTGCAAACCGTGTAAGGTAAACCATGGTGAGACACTGGAAAAAATTTGAACTGCTACTGCTGTTTGCACTGTCGACGGCTGCGCTGTTTGCCGCCGAAGGAGAGCATGCGACGCTGATTCGCGAGGAAACTCTTTCAAGTTCAGCCGGCGCGAATGCGCAGAAACTCACCCAGGTGGCCCGCGGCTCGGCGCTCACGGTGCTGGAACGCAGCCAGGCTGACGGTCAGCCGTGGGTAAAAATATCAATGGCAGCTGACCAGCAGGCACAGGTGAGCAAGGAAGTAACCGGCTGGCTGCCGGCCAAAGCGATTGTCACCGCTTCCACCGCGAATGGCGATGAAGTTATTTTTGGCCAGGCAGTGGATTCTGAGCGGCAAGCAGAAGAGCGTGGCGGACGCAAAGGCGCAGCCGAAGATGCGTTGCGTTTGTACTCGCGGGTGCCGGAAATGTTTCCTGGGTCGCAGCTGGCGGCAGAAGCAATGTGGCGCGCGGCGGACATTCGCTGGCAGCTGGCAAAAACAGACTTTGTACGGTCAGGCAAGCCGATGGAAGAAAAATATCTGAGAGAGGTCATCGCGAAGTTTCCGCAGTCGAAGCAGGCAGAGCTCGCAACGTATGACCTGCTTGAGAGCCAGCTATGCCCTGAATGGCGCGGCTTGGCTGAGTGTCCAATCAAAGAGTCGGCGTTTTATGAGCAGTATGCGCATGAGCATCCGCAGTCACCCAAGGCGGCGGAAGCTTTATACAACGCAGCGTGGCGGCAGGCCGCGCTCACGGATATCTACCGCATTAATAATGATCGCAGCAAAAGTGACGCGGCACGCCAGAAGGGCATTGCGCTGGCGCAACAGATACAGAGCCAGCAACAAGACCAGGACTGGAAAATGCGAGCAACAGATTTAGTTTACAAGCTGGAAAAGAAAATCCCGATCTATGGAGTGGACGTGGTGGAAACGGGAGAAACGAAATGAAGCTGAAATCATGCGCGCTTCTGCTGGCGATTTCAGTTTTCTCTTCTACTATGCGGGCGCAGCAAAAGGAACAAGGGACCATCATTAATGAAGTGCAGATGTATGTCTCACCGGATTTGAATTCGCAAAAGCTGGCGAGAGCAACACGCGGAAGAGACGTTCCGCTGGTGATGGAGCGCACCAAGATCGGCGAGCAAACATGGGCGCACGTTTTGATCGTTGTGGACGTTAACCGTGACGCGGAAACCACACGCCAGATTACCGGATGGGTGCCAAGCAATGTGGTTGTCAGCACGGCTACGCCAAACGGTGATCAGATTATTTTTGGCGAGGCAGTGGATTCGGAAAACCAAGCAGAGCAACGCGGCGGACGCAGACATGCCGCGGAAGATGCAATGCGGCTTTACTATCGTGTCTACGATTATTGGCCTAACTCGCCGCTTGCGGGTGAGGGCTTGTGGCGCGCGGCAGATATCCGGTGGCAACTGGAAAAGGCCGACGTGCGGCTGCGGCCTTCATCGCGTGAGATGAGTCCTGACCTGCGAACGCCTATCGACGACGAGAACATGAAGCTGGTGATGAAGAAGTTTCCCCACACCAAGTTTGCCGATCTTGCGGCGTACAACATGATCGACAACAAGCTCTGCGGATCTTGGAAGGGCGAGACCAAGTGTCCGGAAAAAGAATCAGAGCTGTATGAGAAATATGCGCGCGAGCATCCGCAGTCGCCCAAAGTAGCGGAAGCGCTCTTTAATGCCGCGTGGCGGCAAGCAGCGCTGGTGCAGATGTACGGCGCGCAGCACGATAAAGAACGCGACAAGGCGCGTAAGAAAGCCATGGACCTGGCGCAGGAAGTCGCGGCCAAATCTTCCGCGGGCGATCCCAAGCTGGTTGACTGGAAGCCTCGCGCCACGGAACTGATGTATGCTCTGCAGCAAGGCATTCCCACCTACACCCCTGAACCTGATCGCAAATAACCCGGAGGAGTTTTGCACGACTATCTGCTCTCTTTATTCTTAGGCGTTGTTGAAGGTCTAACAGAGTTCCTGCCGGTCAGTTCCACGGCGCACCTGCGCATTACAGAGGCGCTGCTGCACATCCATCTCGACGATCCGTTCTGGAAGATGTATTCCATCGTGATCCAGCTGGGCGCCATTTCCTGCCTGCCGATTTATTTCCGTGCGCGCATAGCCCGCTTTCTTTCCACGTTTCCGCGTGGAGAACGCGGCGACCGCACCACGCTTACGCATCCGCTTTCACTGGTGATGATCGCATTTGTCTGCACGGCCGTTCCGTCATTGTTGCTGACAAAACTGATTGGCAAGCATCTTGAAAGCCTCACAGTAATGGGCGTCTCGCTGCTCGTCGGCGGCATCGTCATGTGGATCGTCGACGCCTATTTCGGCTCGCCGCGCACCGTGGGCCGCCACATGACGGAACGCATGGAAGACGTCTCACTGGTCCAGGCAATCTGGATCGGCATCTGCCAGGTGGCATCAGCGGTTTTTCCGGGCACATCGCGCTCCATGTCGACCATCGCCGCCGGACAAGTTGCTGGCATGTCCCGCACCGCCGCGCTGGAGTTTTCTTTCTTTCTATCGATGCCCACCATGATCGCGGCCACCGTCTATGATCTGCTCAAGACTTTTCATCCTAAACACGGCGCTGAAGCCCTGGGCCGCATGCCCATCGACGGCCATGAGTGGACCGTGCTCATCATCGGCTTCGTAGTTTCGTTCATCGTGGCGCTGGGCGTAGTGGCATGGTTCATGAACTGGGTGCGCCAGCGCGGCTTCACGCCATTCGCCATTTACCGGATCATCGTCGGCATCGCCGTGCTGGTATTGATGCGCGGATAAGTAGCACCCCAACATCAGTTAGCGCCCGGCTGACGGCCGACCAAGATCGGCTGAACATCGGCGCGCCGAAATTTCTCAATTAACAAAGCAGACGACCGCAACTCACCTTCGCGTGAACCAGCGCAGTTGATACGTCACTCCAACGGACGTAAAGTTGCCGCCCACACGCGTGACGGCCCCTTTGGAGTAACTCAGCTTCAGCGACTGCGAGCGCGTCAGCGGCAAAGCCAGCGTCGTACCCAGACGCGAATTCTGTTGCAGGTCATTTCCGCGGACTCCATTCACATGCGTCCTTCCGCCGGTGTAGTAAGTTCCATCCAGGGCCAGCCAAAGGCCGGGACGAAAGGTGTAACTAACGTGCGCCTGCGCAGAGCCAATCGGGGCCTGTTCGCGCACCTGTCCGTGAAAGAAATTGGAGTTCTGCAGAAAGAACCAGCTGCCCACGTCCAGTTCCAGTAACCAGGAACGTACGCTGCGTGAAATGCCGATCTCCGGCCTGAAAGCCCAGCGGTTGGCGCCAATATTCACCAGCAGGTTAGGATCGTATTGGCCCAGCGGCACAGAAATCGCTACGTCCGCGCCCACCACGGTCCTGGCTTTGTGCTTCTTGAACTCCTGCACATTCACCGCCGGCGAGCCCAAAAGAAAATAGGACCAACGTACCCGAAGATCGCCCAACCCCGACCGATAGAGATGCGCCGGAACTCCATTCAGCAGCGCCTGCCCTGATCCCAAAACGTAGGGCATGCCGGCTGCAACGGAGGTCTGCCGGCCCAGCAGGCCAAAAGAGTGGTAGTAGCCAAGCGTGGCAGTGTTAAAGCTGGCCGAGGCGTCGGTAACCGGCAGCGTTGGATCCAAGATCACGTCGCCGCTGGTGCGTGCGTAAGAAACCACGGCAAAATTGGTGCCCACCGGCGCGGGAGAGAACGACCGTGGTTCCAGGTCCTGTGCGCGGGCAACAACGCACAACAGCAACAGCACTGGGACGAGCTTTTGAACCGCATTCAAAAAGTTTTGATCGCCGGCCCCTTACGGCAAAGCCTCCGCTTGTAAGACGCAAAAAGCAGAGCTGGAGATGGGCGTTGGTGCTCGGTGATGGCGATGCGGGGGTTGCCAGTTTTGCACCGCATCAAGTCCCGACCCTGGCTGTTCTCCGTGTCTCAGTAGGTGAAGTTTGGTTTTCCAATCACCCGATTGCCCGATCACCGGATCACCCGATCTGTGGTCGCGCTCCGCGCGGCCCACCCCCTCCCCCTATGCCTTAACTAGGATTCTAAAGCGCTTACGTGAATGCATCCCAGAGATCCCAGCGCTCTTGGCTGTTCTCCGCGCTTCCGCGGTGCGCTTTTGGTTTTCCGATCACGTGCGATGACGCGCGATTCCGGCGATCCCCACCCCTCCTGGGGTCATCCCAGATTGGGCGTAGACTTCAGGGGTGTCATCCCAGATTGGCGTGGGTTTCACGCATAGGGATATTGATTGGCGTAGGGTTGAGCGGTTCAGGGGTTGGTTTTGCCAAATACCAAGTACCAACTACCAAGAGCCTAAATTTTCAAGGATCGTTTCTGTTCGCACCTTGGCGCTGCCATACTGTAGCCGAATCTATCCACCGCTTTCAATTGCGAATTAGGACATCTTGACAAAGCGAGCCTGTGGAACGATCCATTTTTGCCTATCGTTTGGCAATGAAAACTTTCAGCCCCGTTTCCTTCGCACGTAATCACGTGATATTGTTGCTGTTGAAGTTCGTAAAAACCGGGAAATCGAGACTTGGAATTTCCCGTCTGTCCCCCAGGTTTTTGTGCCCGGTTTTTTGTTACTTTTTCCGCAAAGCCCGATAAAATACCCCTTCGAAATAGACTAGAATTTCGTC
>DASXKZ010000253.1:0-2204 GCA_036496525.1 Candidatus Angelobacter sp. | reverse complement strand
GCCGGACGCCGACACCTGTGCGCACAAACGCAAGGTGTAGGAGTCAATCGCGCCGGAGCGTTTGCAGAGTTCATTGTTCTGCCCATGACTAATATCTGGCGTCACCATACTGGAATTGATCCCGAAGTTGGCGCCATCTTTGATCCGTTCGGCAACGCGGTTCACACTGGATTGTCATTCCCCGTGCTCGGCGAAGATGTGTTGATCACGGGAGCCGGCGCAATCGGAATCATGGCCGCAGCGGTTGTGCAACACGCTGGCGCACGTCATGTGGTGATTACCGATCTAAATCCCTATCGCTTAAAACTGGCGGAAAAAGTTGGGGTGACTTTGGCAGTGAATCCGAAAGAAAAAACTTTAGCGGATGTACAGAAACAGCTCGGCATGCTCGAAGGCTTCGATGTCGGCCTGGAGATGTCAGGTTCCCCAGTGGCCTTCCGCGACATGCTGGCCAACATGAGTCATGGCGCGAAAATCGCCATGCTCGGCATCCCTTCGACGGAGATGTCGATCGACTGGCACAAAGTAATCTTCAACATGTTGACTATCAAGGGCATCTACGGCCGGGAAATGTATGAAACCTGGTACAAGATGTCGGTCATGCTGGAGTCAGGCCTCGATATCTCTGGAGTGATCACACACCGTTTCTCCTGGCGCGATTACGAACAAGGCTTCGATGCCATGCGCTCCGGACAATGTGGCAAAGTGATTCTTGACTGGTCGGATGTGAAGTGAAATAACATCTGCATGGCCGTTCCCAACGATCAGCCAAAAAATCTATCAGCGGACCAGAAGCTGGAAGCCCCGATGCTGCCGCGCATCGCCAACCCTTCCAGCTTCTGCCCTAACTGTTCCACGCAATTGAAGGACAATCGCTGCAAGCTTAGCTGCCCGACCTGCGGCTTCTACCTGAGCTGTTCAGATTTTTACTGAGGCACGCTGACACTCCGGCGCTTCTCCATCTACAATAGCTACTCACAATTCAATCGACCAGGAGATTTCCATGCAACGCAAAGCAAGTGCAATTTGGAAAGGCGGACTCAAGGATGGCAAGGGCTCGGTGTCTTCAGCGAGCACGGTATTGAACAACACGCCATATTCATTCAGCACCCGGTTCGAAAATACTCCCGGCACCAATCCGGAAGAATTGATCGCTGCCGCGCACGCGGCATGCTTCTCCATGGCGCTTTCGGCGCAGCTAGGCACCGCGAATTTAACCCCATCAAGCATTGAAACCTCGGCCACGCTGACCATGGATAAACTCGATGCAGGCTGGACGATCACTGCGGTTCATCTAGACGTAGTGGGCAAGGTACCCGGAGCCGACGATGCCAAATTTCAGGAGTTAGCAGGCAACGCCAAAGCAGGCTGCCCAGTATCCAAAGTGCTGAACGCAAAAATCACCATGAGCGCGAAGCTGGAAGGCTAAAGATTTTCGTAGGGACAGCCGCCCTCGGCTGTCCCGCGAGTCCTGCGAGCTTTAGCTTGCGAGGTTTGACACACTGTCACTCCTCTGTAGAATAGATTGAGCAGTTCTTCCTGTCGGCGGGCTTCGGCCCGCCGCACTGTTGTAATTGCCATCGTGGCGGAATTGGCAGACGCGCATGGTTCAGGTCCATGTACTCGCAAGGGTGTGGGGGTTCGAGTCCCTTCGATGGCACCAAAGATTTCTTCCTGCTGAGCAACTTATAGGGACTGGATGCAACCAAAGATAGTGCGCCCAATCCTATGCAAGATTGCTCTTCTCATAGCCTTTTTTTATGCAATAACATTAACCGCCCAGGAAAATTCGTCCACACCGGACTCTCCCGGATACACGGCCATGACGGGCAAGGAACGGTTCACCTGGTTCGCGAAGAGTACTGTCGGTCCACAAAGTTTGGCCGCCGGTCTTTTCACCGCCGCTCTGGGCACGGCTGCTAACACTCCCAAAGAATACGGGCCGCATTGGGAAGGCTTCGGGAAGCGCTATGGAATTCGTCTTTCCGGAGTTTCTACGAGCAATGCAATGGAAGCAGGGTTAGGAACGTTCTGGGGAGAAGACCCAAAGTACTATCCAACGAAAGGCTTGCCTATCAAGGGGCGCATCGTGAATGTTATGAGAACAACATTTACAGCGCCGCGGCCCGATGGTCATTACGCTCCAGCGTACGCACGGTTCATCGCCATCTCCGGCAGCAACTTCCTTTCGAACACGTGGCGTG
>DASXKZ010000252.1:0-33166 GCA_036496525.1 Candidatus Angelobacter sp. | reverse complement strand
GCCACAATGCACGGTCGCGCTGCACGTTGTGCCGCAAGCGCCGGGGAAGCTATAGGCCGTTCTCAACTGTCGGGCGGAAACGGTTCCCGCCAGCAGAACGGTCCCCACGATGGTTGCAAACAATGCGTTCTTACCAATCTTCTTAATCATGTATTCGGGCTCCTGTCGTTTAAATGGCCGTTTCTAATTGCAGCTTCGGCTGGCCGAGCCACCCGAAGTCGCTGCGGACGGTAAGTAAAATTGATTATCTCGGTTCTGGCTCGGGGTTTTAGGTTTGACTGGCCCAGGGTCCCTAACGCAACCGCCCATGGTTCCGGTAAGGATCTCGCAGATGCATGCGCCACTGCAGTGCACTGTGGTGCTGCATGTGCCCTTGCAAGCAGGAAGCAAGTTGGCCGGCGTCCGTAGTTGCCGGGCAGAAACCGTTCCGACACAGAGAACGGCCATGATAATTGCCGCCAAAGAGAAGTTCTGAATGGTTTTCCTCATGATTTGTCCTACCTTTCAATTTCAAAGCCATATGAATGAGCCGTGCCGCGTTCAGCTACTTTGATAGAAACGTACCGGGAATGGGGTGCGACGAACAAAATGGAGTGCCTGTTTCCATGGGGAAGATGCAGAGGCAGCCGCTCTTGCAAGGGTTATTGACGCCGCAGCTTCCGCCACAGGTAGCTGTGTCCTTTGCGTTGATTTGCAGCTGCCGGGCTGAGACCGTACCGGCACATAAAACACCCATGACTAGTGCGGCAAAGAAGGTCGATCTAATTTTTTTCTTCATGATTTCTCCTCCTATGTTTCAAGGCTGAAACTTTCCAGGAAGCCAGCCTCGGTGCCGCTACTTCTTCGGAGCCGCGACTCCTGCTGGGCGCGTAGTACAAAATGCGGTGAATGGTGTGGTAAACGAGCAAAAGCAGCCGCTGGCACAAGCGTGGGTGGCGCTGCAGCTGCCACCGCATGTAGTAGCCCCTTGGGCAGGGCTCCGCAGCTGCCGTGCAGAAACCGTTCCCGCGCAAAGGACAGCGGTAAGCATGGCGGCAAGTAATGTGGTCTTGATGGTCTTCTTCATAACTGCGCTCCTTTGGCGCTTAGAATGTCGAGGCCGAGGCAGTCTTGCTACCGCCAATCCGCTGTTTCAGGTCAGAGACGGCGGAGTCGGTCATCACTCCCGTCCAAACCTTCTCTACTTTTCCAGCAGGATCAAGAAGAATGGTTTGCGGTGTCAGTTGAAAGTGGTAATTCATCATTACCCGCGGATCCACTCTCTCAAGAACCGGCAGCCCTGTGAGCTGGTGCTGCGAAAGGAATGGAGCTTTCGCGGTAGAGGTCACATCCACGCCTACCGGACGGACCACAGAGCGATCCGCCGAAGAAATCACCTGCTCCCACTTTGGCCAGTTTTGGTCACAGAAAGGGCACGTTGGAGAAAAAACCAGCACCAGGACTTTCCGCGGGTCTTTTCCGTAATCCACCTCAACCGCCTTTCCATCAGGATCGAAGCCCCGCAGGTCAGGCATCTGGCTACCGGCAGTGACTTCAAGGGCGGGCGGCGGCTGGGAGAGCTGTGCCTTCAGGTGGTTATTCTGGACAATGAGCGCGATGTTTGCCGCCAGCAACACAACGCAACAAGCTGAGATCGCAACATTCCACTTCATGTTCTGTTTCCTCGCGAAATCATGAGCGAAAAGATATTGCCAAAAGCAGTTCGAATCTTAGCAAGTTTTGAACTTGGCGTGATCGAATCAGTTGAGAAAATCGTGTGACTTAGTTCCACTTTGGCACGACGAAGATCCTCAATTTGTACAGATAAAAGGCTTGTGCAGACGAGAAAAATATTTGCCGAATTTTGGAATGCAAAAGCGTGCTGCCGCTTCCCTTCCACTCGCGCGCCCGACAACCATCATCGCCTCCTGCCCATCTTGCATTTGCCGCCCTTTGCTTAACTCGGTTACAGCGAGGGTTGGGACACTTTAGGACAGCGTCCAATTCGTTCGG
Source organism: Candidatus Angelobacter sp. (assembly GCA_036496525.1). Classification (GTDB taxonomy): domain Bacteria; phylum Acidobacteriota; class Terriglobia; order Terriglobales; family Acidobacteriaceae; genus Angelobacter. The sequence continues at coordinate 31,174 of DASXKZ010000252.1, read as the reverse complement.
CCTTGTCCTTCCGGCCCGACGATTACACAAGTATTACAATCCCCCCGCTTCCCCGCTGATAGGCTTGAATCAAATACACAGGCAAACGAGCCACCAAGGAGCTCACACTCGTGAATTTTTTCAAGCGGGACAGGACGTTTCGCGAACCGATCGGCAAACTCACCACTTTTTTCATGGTCGCATTCCACATAGGCGCGGTCGCCGCGCTCTTTATGTTTACCTGGAAGGCCTTTTTCGTCTCATTGTTTCTGTGGTGGGTTGCCGGCAGCCTGGGCATCGGCATTTCTTATCACCGGCTGCTCACGCACCGCGGATTCAAGACTTATAAGTGGTTCGAATATTTCATCACCGTCTGCGCCACGCTGGCGCTGGAAGGCGGTCCGTTTTTCTGGGTAGCGACGCATCGCGTGCATCACCAGAATACTGACGTGGACGGCGATCCACATTCGCCGCGCGATGGCGGTCTCTGGGCGCACATGGGCTGGATTATTACCGGGCGCACGCTGCATAACCATTCCGCCGCACTGCTGCCTTATATTCCCGATCTGCGCAAAGACAAGTTCCACACCTTTATCAGCAAATGGCATTGGGTACCGATTACGGCGCTCGGCATTGGCCTGCTGGTTTTTGGCGGCTGGTCCATGATGCTTTGGGGCATCTTCTTCCGCACGGTCATGGGTTTGCATTTCACCTGGCTGGTAAATTCCGCCACGCACATGTGGGGCTCACAGCGATTCCTGACCGGCGACACCTCCAAGAACAGCTTCTGGGTAGCGCTCCTGACGTTTGGCGAAGGTTGGCACAACAACCACCACGCTCATCCTCAGGCGGCCCGCCACGGCTTGGCATGGTATGAGATCGACCTGAACTGGTACGGCATCTGCGCTCTGCGCGCCATGGGCCTTATTTGGGACGTGAAAGCGCCCAAGCTCAAAGACGCGGTAAAACTCAAGCCGGCAAAAGTGCCGCTGGAAACGTTCTCCGCAACGGCTTCAGGAGATGATTAGAAAGTCGGCTCCAAGAACAATTGGCATCAGCAAAAATAAGCCGCGAACCAGCGTGAAAGACCTGCAGCATTTGATTCAGGTTCATTCGCGATCATTCACGGCTATTCTTTTCTTCGGTCCGAGGGTCTTGTCTTATAACACCGGTCGACAGCGGCTCTGCAGCTGCTGCCGGCCGATTTTTTTAATGGCGAGGCTGGCAACCCAGTGGACGAAGGCCGCTCTGCGCCTGCAGCCGCCATTCAGTGCTGCCGCAAACTGGCTTGTCAGGTGCATGCCGGACGATTGCTGGTTTAGACGGTGCGCCGCCCGCACTGTTGCCTGGGCCGGTCTGGGCCAGGAATGAATGGGAAACTCTGTCCCCGTTTTCGTAGGTTCCAACAATGCTTCCTGAAGCGTTGATTCCCAGCGCGAAGGTGTTCGCAGCGCCGGGGAAATCCACGGTCAGGAAGTTGCCCTGGGTGTTGAGGAATCCGTGGAGCGCGAAATTTGTATCAAAATAAGTCCCGACGTAGTCTCCCGGATCATTGATGGCTCCCATGAATGTGTCTCCCTGGCTGGGGACCTCAAAGCCATGGAAAACGTTGTTGCTTCCAATGAAACTGCGAAACATGTTTGGATCGAAATCATCGCCCACGATTTCTCCGCGGTTATTAATTCCTATGGCTTCAGTGAAGGTGAAGCCCGACGACGGCTGCACCTGTCCCTGATTGATGTCCGTGAACTGGCCATCGGCAAACAGGAAACCAGGTACGGGGCCGAATCCGGGATCATACTGGCCGACAATCTGGCCTCTGTCATTGATTCCAAAAGCCAGCGTGAAAGTTGAGCCGGGAGGATCGATCGTGCTCAGATTGCCCTGGCTCCGCAAGAACCCATGGACGGCGCCGGCTGCATCAGTATAGCTGCCGACCACGTCGCCTTGATTGTTGATTCCGAAGCCGGAAGTAGAAACCGCGCCCGGAAAATCAATGGTGGTAAAGCCACCCCGTTTTTCCGTCACAAAGGCATGCTGTGTACCTAATGAATCCACAAAGCTGCCTACAACCTGCCCGTGGTTGTTTAGATTGGAGGCAATAGTTCTGGAAGCGCCGGGAAGATCGATGTTGGTATATGCAAGAGGCGCTGGGGGCGGTGGCGGAAGGATCGGTTCCATCTGGAACAAAAATGTGGCCGAGGTCATGGTTGTGGACCCAGTGCCCACAACAAAATCAGAAATCTGGGTGGTAAACGGAGCAGAAGCGAAACCTGTGCTCAGCGTAGAAGGAAATTCAAGATTCACATGGTTCGTCGATTCGTCGGGAGGAAAGATAAAGCTGGGATCGATGGCGAAGGCGGCGTCAGTAGCCTGGAAGCCGGTATTGGGATAGTTCTGAAAATCCAGAACATCCGCAATTGCTGTGCCCTGGGGCGGAGCCTGCGCCGTGCCATCAAGCTGAAGCTCCACCGCGCGAATCTCAAATCCATCCACGCTCTGCGGGTTGTAACCGAACTGGACCAGGTGGCTTCCGACAAACGTGGAATCTGTTCCCGGCCCGCTGGCAAAATTCAATACTAACTTGTAACCTGACTGGCCGTTCACCTGCACCGGTATAAAGCCAATGTCTGACGGAGTGATCAGCTCAAAACTGGAAACTCCATCCTGTGTTGTATCGACCACACCAACGAAAAAAGTCTGGAAATTCAAGATCAAATGACCAACCGAACAGCTAGCCCCAAGAACATTGGCTAAAGCACCTTGTTGGCATGGCTGAATCTGGGCGGCAGCGGGAAGGACGCAACTTAGTACAAGTAAAGCTACATAGATCAAGCGGCGGTTCAATCTAAACATACCTATCTCCAATCTATTTTTTGTGTTACCAAATATAGCTTTGCAAGGGGGAAAGAGAGCTTATAACAAGAAGGCTGCAGGTTCAATCATAAGTCGAGCTGATGCAACAAATCTTAACAACCACAAACCTTACTATAGGGAGAAGTCGGAGCACAATCGAAACCACTTATCAAGATGCTGCTGAGTGGCATGCTGGAGACCCTGCGTGTATCCGCACGTACTCTGGGTGATCGATAAGCAGTAAAGATGTACGGCGAACGGAGCCCAAAGAGCACTCAGGATTTGAAAACACGCACAAGCGGCTAACCCCAGCCAAGCACTTCTTCCCGGCACGCTGATCCTTTACAATTTCCTCAGCTACCATGCGCATTAGAAGCAGCGCCAGGACAATCGCATTCTTCATCACGCTGGGCTCATGCCTGGTGGGACTGGCCATTTATCTCAACATTGTCTGGCTGGTGCATAACTGGCGCAACGTGGTGCCGATGGTGCTGGGCATCATCTTCTTCGGCCTGATTATTGCCGGTTTGGTGCTATACACAATCTTTCTTGTCCGCGAAATCCGCCGCAGTGAGCAGCAGGATAGCTTCCTGAACGCCGTGACTCACGAACTAAAAACGCCCATTACCTCCATCCGTCTTTATCTGCAGACGCTGGAGCGCCGAACGTTGACTGACGATCAGCGGCGCGATTTTTACCGCCTGATGCTGGATGATGCTGACCGTCTCATGGGCACGGTAGAACAGGTGCTGCGCGCTGGAGAAATCCGGCAGCGCCGTTCTCGAGATCGCTGGCAGGACGTCAACTTCACTGCGATCGTGGAAGAGAGTCTGGAACTCGCCCGGCTTCGCCATCATCTCTCCGCGGAGACGCTGCGCTTTGGCGCCGCTCCGCCGGAGCCGATCACGCTGCTGGGCAATCCTGAAGAATTGCGGACCGCGGTAGGCAATCTGATTGAGAATGCGGTGAAATATTCCGGCCAGCAGCCTTCCATCAGCGTAGATGTAACAACACCGAATATTGACACGGTGATGCTGCGCATTCGCGACAAAGGGGTAGGCATACCGCGCCGCGAACTCAAGCGCATCTTCAAGCGTTTTTATCGCGTGCATAGCCAGGCCACGGGGCCGGTAAAAGGGACAGGGCTGGGGCTCTTCATTGTTCGTTCTATTGCACGCCGCCATGGCGGTGAAGCCTTTGCTGAAAGCGAGGGCGAAGGCCGCGGCAGCACATTCACGCTTCGCCTGCCGAGAGTCTACCACGTATGAGCCGCATCCTCGTGGTGGAAGACGAATCGCACATTGCCGAAGGACTGCGCTTCAATCTTGAGGCGGAAGGTCATTCCGTGGAGATTGCCGGAGACGGTGAAGATGCCCTGGACCGCATGCTGGTAAAGAACCAGGCTTTCGATCTTGTGCTACTGGACGTGATGTTGCCCGGCAAGGATGGATTCTCTGTTGCCCACGAACTGCGCCAGAGACAAAACTTTGCCCCGATTATGATGCTGACGGCACGCGGCCGCCCGGAAGACGTATTGAAAGGTTTCGAATCCGGCGCGGACGATTATTTGCCAAAGCCTTTTAATCTGGACATTCTTGTGGCGCGCGTCGGCGGGCTGTTGCGGCGGAAGAACTGGCTGCAAACAGCGAGCGAATCCACGCCACAAGCGACCGCGGACGAATTTACCTTTGCGGGTAAAACGGTCGACTTCCAGAAACTGCAATTGCGCAATGGCAAACAGGTGTTCCAGCTCACGTTGATGGAAACAGAGCTGCTGCGCTATCTCATCCGCAACGCCGGCCGTCCGGTGGCGCGACGTGAAATTCTGGAGCAGGTCTGGAACCTGAAAGAAGATACCGATACGCGCGCGATTGATAACTTTATCGTTCGTCTGCGCCGCTACATTGAAACTGATCCTACCAAGCCGAAGCACCTGATTACCGTCCGCGGACTCGGCTATCAATTCGTCGCTCAGCCCGAATAACACTTAGATTTCTTGGCTTGATACGAATTTTCTGCATCTATTCCTATAAAGCCAGCCTCAACTTTGGTTGTGACTGGGATGTTGGTTTTTCGGCCCAGGAGTGCACGTGACCCAGCGAGTCGGATTTGCCCCCTTAGTTTCAATAACCTTGTTCATTTCCGTCTGCGCATTTTCCCAGACCTTGCCCGACATCGGGACCGTGAAAGATTTGCCTGCGACTGAATCGCCTTCACCAAAATATCAGCGGTTGACTCCCCTCTCCATTAATTCGCAAGATGTTGGTGGCCGCGCGGCCACGATTCAGCAAGGGACGTTCGGCTTGCCATTTAACCGCGCCAATGTTATTTCGGTCCCAAATTTTGAAGTATCATTCATCAGCCGAGGCAAAACCTGGCATCTGACCATGATGGGTTCAAACCCAGTGAATGGAGCATCAACCTCTATCCCGGCCCACATTCTTGCCGTTTCACTCAGGTTGCAAAACGCAAATCTTGTTACCTTCACGAATGTTTCAGTTGCACCCTTTATAACGCCCACTCTGAATTCACCCAATTTTCAGGCCACCAATTACTCCACTGGCGCCGACATCCAATTTGGCGACGCCGTGCAACGCGCCGAATTCTTCCATAAGATGAAAGCCGGCTGGCATACGAACCTGCGTCCCGCCACCGTCGTCCACAGCATTACCATCACCGTGCCACGCTTCATGACCGTCAATGTGAATGGCTTCAACACGCAGGTGCAGACCTATTTCTCCGAAAAAACCAGCGACGGCCACACGGCAGTTTTTCTTCTGGACCAGTTTTTCGATCAGCAGATTTTCAACATCGTAACGAATGAAATCAAAGCCGGACGATTCAGCACCAACGCGCTAAACATTGCGCTTTTCCCTAATACGTACCTCTTCTCTCTCAATGCAGAAGGCGGTGTGGGGGCCTGCTGCACCCTGGGATTCCATACGTTCTTTACTAACTCGGCAGTGCCAAAGGAATCGCGCTGGATATTTGCTTTTGCCAGCTGGATCTCTCCCGGCGTTTTCAGCGGATTCCAGGACGTGACCGCGCTCAGCCATGAAATTTCCGAATCGCTGAATGATCCGTTCGTCGATAATCAGGTTCCGGCGTGGCAGTTTCCCAGCGAACCCGGCACCTGCCAGGACAATCTTGAAACCGGCGACCCGGTCGAGGTCCTTACGAATCCCAACTTCCCAATGCACGTCTCCGGCATGACCTACCATCCACAAACGGAGGCACTGCTACAATGGTTTGAACAGAAGTCTACTTCCACGGCCATCAACAGCGCATTCAGCTATCCCAACACCAAAACGCTCACCAGAGGAGCGACCCCGTTTGGTCCGCTTACCTGTCCGTAAACAATCGGCAAGCGTCAGGCCTTCACCGCCACCGCTAAACCATCCCTCAATGGCAGGATCGTGGTGAAAAAATCTTTCATCGCGTAAAGACGCTGGTTGAATTCCTGAATGGCGCGGGTGTCTTTGTCTTTGGCATTCTGCTCCGTTACCTTGCCGTACCACAGCACGTTATCGGTAATGAACAGACCTCCGCTGCGCAGATGGTTCGGAACCAGATCCAGCACACGCGGATAATATTCTTTGTCTACGTCATTGAAAATGAGATCAAACTCCCGCTGCCGTTGCGCGAGTTGCTCCAACGCGTCACCCACGCCAATGTGAATTCTTTCCGCCACGCCTGTCCGGCGAAAATATCCGCTCGCTTCATCGGCATTTTTAGAATCTGAGTCGGTGTAGAAGACTTCTCCACCCTCGCCCACGGCCCGCGCAAACCAAAGCGTGGAGTATCCAATGGCAGAGCCTAGCTCAAAAACTTTTTTTGCATTGATCAACCGTGCATATTGAAAGAGCACACGTCCCACCGCCGGTCCAACGATGGGAATGTCGCGCTTGGCGGCCTGCGCTTCCATATCCTGCAGCACGGAATCGCGCGCCGGTAGGATGGAAAGCATGTACTCATCGACTACGGATTCAGTGATTCCCGGCATGGCCACACTCCAAAGGTAGAGACGCAGCAGGCTGCGCCTCTACAGCAAACAATTCTGTGATTCCTACGAGATCGTGTCTCCCGGTTTCATCGTGATCAACTCAGTCTTCACACCGCGTGCTTTCAATTCTTTCTCAAAGGCCTCTGGGGTGCCGGTGAGCAGCGGGAATGTGGCGTAATGCATGGGGATAACGGCCTTGGGCTTGAGCAGGCTGCATGCGTACGCGGCTTCTTTGGGGCCCATGGTAAAAAGATCGCCTATCGGCAGCATGCACAGATCAGGGGCGTATAGCTCACGGATAATGGCCATGTCGCCAAAGACACAGGTGTCGCCGGCATGGTAAAGCTTGAGCCCACTTTCAAACTCGACGACGTAGCCGCAAGGCTCGCCGCCCGGAACTGACGTTCCGCCATCATCGATTGTGTTGGAATGATGGGCGTTGACCATTGTAACCTTGATATCTCCCACTTGCTGTGTGCCGCCTTTATTCATGGGAGCAATTTGCTTGGCGCCTTTCTGCTGTACAAAGGTGCAGAGCTCATAGATGCTTACGACCTTGGGATTGTGTTTCTTGGCCAGGTCCACGGCATCGGCGAAGTGATCACTGTGTCCATGCGAGATCAGCATGTAGTCAAGCTTGTCGATTTTCTTTTTATCGGCAGGCGTGGAAGGGTTGCTGCTGACCCAGGGGTCGAGAATCAGCGTTTTGCCGCCGGGCGTTATTACCAGAAACGTTGCGTGTCCAAGCCATGTAATTTTGATTCCGTTCAGGTTCATGGGCGTTCAGTCCTTTGCTATGAAGGTGGAATTTTAGAACAGCAGATGGAAAAGAGCTATTTACCGTTAGCAGTTGGCTCTTGGCCATTGGCTCTTGGCCATTGGCTTTTAGCTCTTGGCTGATCGCGAAACAGCTTTTCGATTAGCCATCTGGAGATGATTCGAAATTTACAACACGTGTTGTCTCGGAGCGGAGAGGACTCAAATTCCCAGTCGCCGATCACCTCGGAAGAATCTCATGGCAGACTGACGAGACAAAGCTAAGAGCCAAAAGCCAAGGGCTAAGAGCCGCTTTCCCACCCCTTATAACCGCCAGCTAGCGACATTACATTTTTAAAGCCCATCTTCTTCAATGACTGCGCAGCCAGGGTGGAGCGTCCGCCTCCACCGCAATAGCAAACAATAGGTTGGTTTTTGTCCGTGGTAATCATGTCGATCTTGTGTTCAAGCTGGCCGCGGGGCAGCGGCTTCGACCCGGCAATTGCTCCTTCCGCCACCTCGTCCGGCTCACGGACGTCAATCAGCGTGAAGTTCTGCTTTTGGTCTTGCATGCGCTTCAGTTCGGCAGGATCGATTTCTTTGATTTCGCGCTTCGCTTCGTCAACTAGTTGTTTGTATTCGGGTAGGGGCATAGGCTGTTGTCCAGAACACAAGATTTTAGAACAACGATGAGAGTATGTGCGAGGGGAAGGCTTTTGGTATTTGGTATTTGGTTGGTATTTCGGTGTTCACCCACTAGCCGGAATCTGACATCGCTGAGCCAAAAGCTAAGAGCCAAAAGCTAGCAGCTAGTCGCTAGCAGCTTTTTTGATACAATCCCTCTTCCCCAAAATGTCCACCAACATGAAAGTCCTCATCTCGCGCACACAGATTGCTGACGGCGTTGCCCGCATCGGCCAGCAGATCACACGCGACTTTACCGGAGAATCGGTCATATTAGTTGGAGTACTCAAGGGCGCCTGTCTGTTTCTGAGCGACTTGGCCCGCCAGATCGAACTTGACGCCACGTTTGATTTCATCGCCGTGCGCAGTTACGGCACACAAAAAGAAAGCGCCGGTGAAGTGCAGCTCATCAAGGATGTAACCACCCCTCTGGAAGATAAAAACGTGATCCTGGTAGAAGACATCCTCGACACCGGGTTGACCTTCAGCTTCCTTAGAAAGCTGCTGATGGCACGCAAGCCGCGAACGCTGAAATTCGCCGCGCTGCTGGATAAGCCTTCACGCCGCCAGATGCCGGTACAGGCTGATTACGTCGGCTTTCAGATACCAGATGAATTTGTCGTCGGCTATGGGCTGGATTACGCGGAGCGCTTCCGTAACCTACCGGACATATGCGTCTTTTCAGAAGACCAGTAAACGGCCGGTAAAGTAGTGGTACAATCCGTTCTGGATGTCACAGGTCCTGACAGATCCTCAGGTTTCCCTTCGGAACTGGCAAACGGTTGCCGGCTTCATTGACCATACCCTACTCAAATCAGAAACCACCGCAGACCAGATTGTCCGTCTGTGTGAGGAAGCGGCATGCTTCAAGTTTGCTGCCGTCTGCGTCAATCCGTGGTGGATCGGCTTGGCTGTCTCGGTCTTGCACGGGACGCCGGTAAAGATTGCCACCACCATTGGCTTCCCTTTAGGTGCAAACCACACCACGGTAAAACGCTTTGAAGCGGCTGAGGCCGTCCGCCTGGGCGCTCATGAGCTGGATATGGTCATGAATATCGGCGCGCTGAAATCTGGCGACCGTCAGGGCGTGATGAATGACATTATTGCGGTAGCGGAAGTTGCCCACGGCAGCGGCGCCATTGTGAAGGTGATTCTGGAAACTCCGCTGCTTACGCTGGAAGAAAAAATCCTGAGCTGCCAGCTCAGCCTCGCCGCCAAAGCGGACTTTGTGAAGACCGCCACAGGCTTCTTTGGTTCCGCCGCCGCGGAAGATGTCTCGCTAATGCGCGGCGTTGTCGGCGACCAGGCCGGAGTAAAAGCTTCCGGCGGCATTCGCACAGCCGCCAATGCCAATACGATGATCGATGCAGGAGCCAATCGCATTGGAGCCAGCGCCAGTGTGGCCATCGTCCGCGAACTTGGCGCGCCGGAATTCACGCCTCGCGTGAAGAGTTAACGCACAACAAGTTTGTCCTTCCGGCGTACCCCATCCGTAACGGATTACAGACATTTTTTCTCAACTTTTCCTGCGTTACTCCGTCACAATAGAAGCTCAATATTTCGCAGGAGGCAACACCTCAAGATGCGCAAGATTTTTATCCTATTTACGTTTGTACTTTTCTCCCTTGCCGGGTGGGCCCAAAAGACCCGCGACATGAGCCATGAAGGTTCATCCGGCGACATTTTTGTCGGCTACTCACTCCTCAACGGAGATACGCTCTCACACGCCAGCGGATGGGAAGCCGCGCTCACCGGCAACTTGAACGACTGGTTCGGCCTGAAAGCTGACCTGGGAGGCAATTACAAATCGTTTGGCGGCGGAACGGCGCGCGAGTACAACATTCTCTTTGGCCCGCAGCTCTCGCACCGCGTGGACAAGTTCAATGTCTTCGTCCACGGATTGTTGGGCATTGCTCATGCCAGCGCTGACGGCGGCCCCAGCAGCACCGGCGCAGGCTGGGTGATCGGCGGCGGCGCTGATTACAACCTGAACTCCAGCTTTGCCATCCGTCCTGTCCAACTCGATTATCATGGCGCGCACGTATTTTCCAACACTCAGAAAGACGCCCGCTATTCCGTGGGACTGGTCTATCGATTTAAATAATTTTTCAACCTGCTGCTGAACTTGACATCATCTCCAATTGCTCGGGAAATCGCGTTCTCTGGTGATTGATTTTGCCGGAAGCTGTTTTCCATCGGCTCGCGGAGCCGTGCCTAACTGTTATCATCTTAGATGGACTCGATGGCTACAACTACACCACCGCCGCAGCGCGTGGACGTTGAGACACTTCTCATTGAAGTGGCTGACGTTCTGAATACCACGCTTGATCTCGACACGCTTTTGCAGCGCGTGGCCGAGGTGGTGAAGCGCGTCATCGACTATGAAATTTTCTCCATTCTTTTGCTGAACGAGCGGGCGCAGGAGCTGCGTTTCCGCTTTCAGATTGGCCATCTGCCTGAAGTCGCTGAGCGCATTCGCGTGAAAGTGGGTGAAGGCGTGACCGGCCGCGCCGTACAGGAACGCCAAGCCATTCTGGTGGATGACGTTTCTAAAGAGACGCATTACATTGACGCCGTTCCGCGCGTGCGTTCAGAACTGGCCGTGCCGCTGATCAACAAGAACCGCGTCATCGGGGTTATGGACCTGGAGGCCCGGGAGCACGGCTATTTCAAGGAAGAACATGCCAGGGTGCTCACGCTGATTGCCTCGCGCATTGCCGTGAGCATTGAAAATGCGCGGCTTTATACACGGATCGTCAAGCAGGCCGGCACCTTGTCTCTACTGAATGAGATCAGCCGCGATTTAACTTCAATTCTCAATGTTGACCAGTTGCTCCAGCGCATCGGCGATCTGCTATTAAAGATCATCGATTACCACATGTTTTCCATCCTGCTGCTGGACGCCACCAAGCAGAAGCTGGTACACCGTTTTTCCGTCCGCTTCAAGGAAAACGTGCAGATCAAGCATGACATTCCTGTCGGTCGCGGCCTGGTGGGCGCAGCTGCGCAAAGCAAAAAGCCCGTGCTTGCGCCGGACGTTGCCCGCGATCCCCGTTATATCAAGGCCAACCCTGAGACGCGGTCCGAGCTGTGCGTCCCTCTTATCTATAAAGACGAAGTGATTGGCGTGCTTGATCTGGAACACACGCGCCGTGGCTACTTCACTGAAGATCATTTGCGCACTGTGAGCACGCTGGCCGCGCAGATTGCCATTGCCATTGAGAATGCAACGCTCTATGAGCGCATTGCGCGTGAAGAGCAGCGCATGGAGCGAGACCTCTCCATGGCGCGGGAAGTGCAGCATCATCTGCTTCCGCCAACGTGCCCCAGCATGCAGGGCGCGGAGCTGGCGGCGCGCTTCAATCCGGCGCACGCCATTGGCGGCGATCTCTACGATTTTCTTGATTACACACTGCCGCGCGCCTGCATTGTGGTGGGCGACGTAAGCGGCAAAGGCGCGCCTGCGGCTTTATATGCTGCTTTGGTCAGCGGCATTCTGCGCAGCCTAGCCCGCGATGAACCTTATCCCGCGGACATGCTGAATGCCGTCAACCGCTCGCTCAACCATCGCCGTCTGGATGCGCAATACCTTGTTCTAACCTGCGCGCTCTGGGACGACGAGAAACGCACCTTGCGCGTGGCCAATTCAGGAAATCCCCGCCCCATTTATTGCCATGAGGGCCATGCCCATATGCTGGAGGCAGCCGGCCTTCCACTAGGCATGTTTGAAGACGTTTCCCATGACGAAGTCACAATTCACGCCAAGCCGGGGGATGTGTTTGCCTTTTTTAGTGATGGAATTGTTGACGCCAGCAACTCTAAAGATGAACCGTTTGGCCGTAGCCGCGTGGAGCACGTCATCGCGAAGAATGCTGGTGGCACGGCACGAGAGATTGTGGACGCAATTTTCAAAGCAACAGACGAATTCGCCGCCGGGGCTGAAGTTTTTGACGATCAGACCGTGGTCGTGCTCAAAGTGAAGTAATCTCAGGCGGAAATTTGCGCTTGCGCTTCTCTTTCAATTCCTAAGCAATCTTTTATCTTCAATAAATATGCTGGCAATAGGAGCTTTTTGAGTTTTAGAAAAATCCTGCTCGCTTCGCAACAAGTTCGCCGAAAACCCACGCTTGCTATTCACGCAAGTTCATCAAGACAAAAGTCTTTTTGAAATTTTAATCTTCCTCTCGCTCGATTCTAATGACGCTGACGCATTGTACTGTCTGAGGGCTGACACCGTCTTCCGGCAGTGCAGGTCGAGATGGCCGCGCAAAAACCATCTGTAGTCGATCTGCATGGGTCAATTGACATTGGGCAAACAGGTTCCAGAGAGGGATAAATAGGGACCGGGCCATTGCGTGTCAGCGCTGTTCCGAGCCACGGCCAATGAGCCGTGGCCGGATGCAGGTAAACACTTAAGGAGCGCAGCCAATGAGCCGTAAACAGCCTGAAGGATTTTTTTTGTCTGAAAATTCCTCCAAAGCTAGACTTCTGGAAGCAGAAAACGCAAGAAACAATCGAGCAGAGATCGTTAAAGCTTATTCACAGGGCAAAGTCTCTCGTCGCGATCTCATCAAGTGGGGCTTAATCACAACTGGTGGCGTGCTGGCCCCCATTCACGGTCTTAATCCATTCGTTAATAGCGCTTATGCAGGCTCTTTAAACGGTCCCACAGGCGCGCCGCCCAGCCCAGGACTCAACGGTCTGGCTTTCACACAGCCCATGCTTCGTTTTGAGGTGCTTGACCGCAATCCAATCTCTTCCGCCACTCCGGCCCCCACAGCATTGGCCAATCAGACGCCCATCAACATGGCTCCTGAATTGGGCGGCGGCCTGGGACCGATGGAAGGCCGTCCTCCGGGACAGGATTGGGCACACCAGCGCTTTGATGAATTCGCGCCGAAAGTCTTGATCGAGGCCACGCAGGAAGGCGCAAAGATCAACACCAAAAACGGCCAGAGCATACATCCCAAGTTCCATCCCAATCTTCCCGACCAGGGTCCGCTGGCACTGTGGACTTTCAACGGAACCATTCCGCCAAAGTTGGCGATTGGCCGTTACGGCGAACCGATCATCTTCCGCCATCACAACCTGCTCCCTGCTGATGTCACGAAGAACGGTGGTTTCGGACGCCACACAATTTCCACCCACGAGCACAACGGACACCACGGCGCGGAAAACGACGGCTTCACCGGCGCGTTCTTCTTCCCCGGACAGTTCTATGACTATCACTGGCCGATCATTCTGGCCGGGCATGACAGCATCAACGTTGACGCTACCGATCCAATGGCCGGCAGCCCCACCGATGCAGGTGGAATCAACAAGGTCCCGGGTGACTGGCATGAAACCATGTCGACCCACTGGTTCCACGATCACATGTTCAGCTTCACCTCGCAGAACGTGTACAAGGGCAACGCTGCCATGTTCAACATTTACAGCGCGCTCGATCGCGGCAATGAAGAATTGAATGATGGCGTGAACCTGCGGCTGCCTAGCGGTTCCTCAAAGTCATGGGGCAACCTGGATTACGACATCAACCTGATGCTGGCTGACAAAGCATGGGACGCAAACGGACAGCTCTACTTCGATATTTTCCAGCTCGATGGATTTATCGGCGACGTGATGACCGTGAACCTGTGCTACAAGCCGTTCTTTGAAGTGGAGCGCCGTAAATATCGTTTCCGCATCCTGAACGCCAGCGTTTCCCGCTTCTTCAAGTATGGACTCTCTGACGGTTCGCCAATGATCCAGATCGCCAACGACGGCAACCTTATGCCTCAACCGGTGCCGCAAATAGTCTCCGACGAACAGGGCATCGCCGAGCGCTATGACTGGATTATTGACTTCTCCCGCTACAACCTTGGAGATAAGGTCTGGCTGGTGAACGTCTGCGAACACCAGGATGGCAAAAAACCTTCGGCAGATCGCACCATTGCTGACGCACTGGCGGGTAAGTCTTCCGATCCGTGCGTTGGAAAGATCCTGGAATTCCGCATCACCGCAAATCCGGCCAAGCCTGATCTGAGCCAGATTCCTGCGCAAATGATTCCCAACCCCGATCTCTCGAACATCCCTGTGGTTCGCCAACGGACGTTTGAGTTTGGCAGCGGCGCCAAGAGCCTTACCGATCCAACGGATAAAGATCCGTGGGGCGTTAAGACAGACGGCGGCACCATGCTGCAAGCCGACTATGGCCGGGTCTCCGCGGCGCCCACACCGGGCACGCGTGAAATCTGGACCCTGAAAAACGCCGGCGCAGGCTGGGACCATCCGGTTCACATCCACTTTGAAGAAGGCCAGATTCTTGCCCGCAACGGCAGCGCAGCCAATGTGCCTGCGTGGGAAAAAGGCCGTAAGGACGTGTATCGCCTGCGTCCGGGTGGAAGCGTAACTCTTACCATGCAGTTCCGCGAATTCTACGGAATGTTCATGGAGCACTGCCACAACACCGTGCATGAAGATCACGCAATGCTGGTTCGTTGGGAACTGGATCGCGGCCTGGTTCCGATGCCGACTCCGATCCCGACTCCCCAGGGTGTGGGCTACATCGCATCAACCACGCTGCCCACAGCGTTCAATCCAACTCCGACCAATGTCTCCAACAAGAGCGGCTCGCAGAGCGGTGGCGGAAGTGGAAGCGGTGGCGGTTCCGGCTCAGGTAGTGGCAAGGGCGGCAACGGCGGAGGCGGCGGTTCTGATGCCGGCATCTCCGGCGGCGGCTCTGGCTCGGGAAAAGGTGGTTCTAGCAGCGGTGGCGGGAGCGGTTCAGGCAAGGGCTCCAGCGGCAGCGGCAAAGGTAAATAACTGAAAGCCAATGAGCGGCGGACCGACTTTGCGGACGGCCCGCCGCTTCTTGCCAACATGATTATCTGGGAATAAAACCGAGGGAAGAAACACCATGCGACGGAATGGTTGGGCCATCCTTGCGGCTGCGTTCGTGCTTTGTGCCGCGTCTTACTTAATGGTCGGCGTAACGCCGGCCGCTGCTGACAACTCTTATTGGGGCGCAAACTATTTCCCCAACGTACCACTCATCACCCAGGACGGAAAGACCATCCACTTTTATGACGATATGCTGAAAGGCAAAATCGTCCTGATCAATTTTATTTATACCGAATGCGGCGAAACCTGCCCTCTTGAAACTGCAAAGCTTGCCCAGGTCTATAAATTGCTCGGCGATCGCATGGGCAAAGACATTTTTTTCTATTCCATCACAGTTGACTCCAAGCGTGACACCCCCGCTGTCCTCAAGGCCTACGCAAAGAAATTTCACACTGGCCCTGGCTGGTATTTCCTGACCGGGAAGAAGGAAGATATCGATACCGTTCGCAAAAAGATCGGGATGGCTGGACGCCTGGATGAAGATCCTCTTACTGGACACACCAGCAGCTTGACGCTGGGCAATGAACCACAGGGCCAATGGATGCAGGACAGTTCATTTGACGATCCACATTTCATTGCCACGATTGTCGGCAACTGGCTTACGCCCGGTTACCGCAAGGCAAGCAATAGCTATGAGAATGTGCCGAAGATCGACGAATCTGTCGGCGGTGAAGGCCCGTCAATGTTCCGCACGCGTTGCGCTGCCTGCCATACCATAGGTGGTGGCGATGGCGTTGGCCCGGACCTGCTCGGCGTTACTACGGCTCACGGGCGCGGCTGGGTAACCAAATATATTCTTGCGCCGGACAAAGCGCTGGCGGCAAAAGATCCCATCGCCATGGCCCTATTCAAGAAATACAACAAGGTTAAGATGCCAAATCTCCATCTGACCCCGGTGGATGTAAAGACTTTGCTCGACTATTTCGACAAACAAACAGCTTCCGCCGCGCAGGCCGGTGACTCATCCGCGGACAGTACAGGCGTGATGAAACCCGAGCCGGGTTCCACCAAAACCAGTCAGGCGCCAGGCAGAAGATAATTGCCGGCCAGGCTGCGAGTGGGCCGCCCGATGCTTGAATGCGTCGGGCGGTATTTTTGTGTAAAAGCACTTAGCAATTAGCAACTGGCAATTAGCCTGAGCTTGAAAGGTCGCTGTTGAGTGAATCGCTCCAAGCGACTTGCGAGAACCACGGTTCTTTCTGGGTATCTCGTTTTCTGTGGTGTCTCCTTTGTGATTACTGATAGGGCCACGAGTCAAGGGCCAATTGCTGAGTGCTAATTGCTAAGTGCTTCTCCTGTTACAATCCCAACTCATGTTTACGCGGCCCCCTGGATTCACATACAAAAACAACGAACTGCACTGCGACGGTCTTGGCATCAACAAGCTCGCCAAGAAGTTTGGGACGCCTTTGTATCTTTATTCCGCCACCGCCATTCGTGAGCGTTATCGGGTGCTTGAAGGGGCGTTTCACCACGTAAAGCACAGGCTGTGTTATTCCGTTAAAGCGAATTCAAATCTAAGCATTTTGCGACTGCTGGCGGGAATGGGCGCGGGCTTTGACATCGTTTCCGGCGGTGAGTTGGAGCGTGTTCGTCGCGCGCATAAAAAGTCACTCAGCAAAGTAGTGTTCTCCGGAGTTGGTAAGACCGCCGACGAACTGCGCCTGGCGCTTCGCAGTGGGATTCTGCTGTTTAACGTGGAGAGTGAAGGCGAACTGGAGCTTCTGGCTGCCTGTGCCACCGAATTACGCAAAGTCGCTGATATCGCGTTGCGCGTGAACCCGGACGTGCCGGCGGAAACGCATCCTTACATATCCACCGGGCTGCGCGAACACAAATTTGGCGTGCCCATCAGTAGTGCACGCGAGCTTTGCCGCCGTGCCGCGCAGCACAAATATCTTCGCGTTGCCGGCGTAAGCCTGCACATTGGCTCCCAAATTAGTGACGTTACGCCGTTCCATCTGGCCATGGAGCGCGCGGTGGATCTGACGCTGGAACTGATCGCCGATGGCCACAAAATCCGCTTCATTGACGCGGGCGGCGGTCTTGGCATCTCATACAACAGCTCTGCACCAATCGAATTTAACGATCTTGCCCATCGCTATGAGGAAGCCATCACGGAGCCGCTGCTGAGAATGAAAAAGCCCATTCCCCATTTGCTGCTTGAGCCCGGACGCTCCATCATCGCTCCTGCCGGTGCGCTGATCACCCGTGTGCTCTACCTGAAGCGGAATGGCAACAAGCATTTCACCATCGTGGACGCCGCTATGAATGACCTGATTCGCCCGTCGCTTTATCAGGCCCGGCATGAGATTACGCCGGTGAATCTGGTCAAAGGCCGCAGCGAGCGTGTGCAATCGGATATTGCCGGGCCTGTTTGTGAAAGCGGTGATTTTCTGGCACGCGACGCCATGCTGCCCGCTGTCACTCAGGGCGAAAATCTTTGTGTGCTAGATGCGGGCGCGTACGGCATGTCGCTAGCGTCAAACTATAATTCCCGGCCACGCGCGGCTGAAGTTCTGGTAGATGGCACCCGCGCTCGCCTCATCCGCCGCCGTGAAACCATCAAAGATTTGCTGCAACAGGAGGCCGCCTGCTTATGACGGATCTCAAAGCGCTGGCCTACGAATTTCTTCATGAAGCACAGAACTCGCTCAAGACTGACGGCTATCTCAACCCAACGGCCATCGTCATCACGCCGGACGAGAATCTGATCTTCGATATTGAATTTGAGACGGAAGAGGAACGCGACGAGATTTATTCTGAGATGATGGATGTTGCGCAGCAGAAGAATGCTGGCGCCATCATCACAGTGAACGACGTTTTCCCTGACGACTCTGCGGGCGCCCCTGTCCAACTGCAAGGTGAAGGTTGGGGACAGCTGGCCGAAGCGCCGACCGAGGCAATCCTGATCACCGTGTCGGGAAGCGGCTTTGATACCTGGAGCCTGATCTGCCCATATTTCCGGCGCGATGACCGCCTCAACTTCCATCCCGCGCGGGAAATCCGCAATCCCGGCGGCGAAGTTGAATTGCTGGGTGACTGGACCGGCAAGGCGGGAGCAGCGTGAAGAAAAGCAGCCTTTGGCTCTTGGCTTTTAGCCTTTAGCTTCAGCTTTCGACTTCGGCTAAACTTCAAACGATCCCATCGCTGCCCGCTGTAAGGCTATCGACGGGGGACGCGCTAACTAGAAACAAGCTAAGAGCCAAAGGCCAAGAGCTAAGAGCCGCTTCTCTTCCCCGCATCACCACTGATTTTTCCTCACATTTTCACATTCGCAAAAATCGCAAAAATCGCGCTGCACCCGCATGGATATTGGGCTTTCGCAATCTGCTGCACCAATCCTTGGTAAGCCTCTTGTGGACGAGTCGCCAAGTAGTTGATTTCACGATAGATACAAATTGCAAAAATCTGTTTGACTTAAAATACCAATAGCGTAAATTCACACTCGTTCTTTGACATTTCAAAAGTTTTCCCGGTTGGTGGCGAGTGCCGGGACCCAAGCAAGATCACGGCAGCACGGCCAAGCTGAAAGCCTCTGATGCTGGAAACGGCGACAGGTGGAAGAAGCAGAAACTGAAAGTTGCGAGAGGGTCGGTGAGGGTCTATAGCGAACCGCTGGTTGAGGAGAACATGAAAAGTTTAAAGGCAAAGATAGAAGCCCCGAGGTGTTGACCGATTTACCCGGTTGGCGGTAAGCCCGGAGCCCAAGCTTCAGCGCAAGCTGATTAAAGATCGCACTTTGTGGGTTTCGCAAGGAACTAAGGCAAAGAAGGCTGGTCGGCAAGGGTCTATAGCGAACCGCTGGGCGAGGTGAATGGGTCAACCACAAAACTCGGGGCTTCTTACTGTTTGTAGCACTTCACATCCGACCTCTCCCAAAAGATCACTGGGCCGGATTACTTTCCGGCAACGACAATGTGAGCCTGCATTGAAGCTTGAATAGGTCCCTCTCCCAAGAGTGTTGCAATCCTGTTCTGAACAGCCTCAGTAGCCTCAGCAAGCCTGCCCGGAATTCGTTCCTCAATCTCATTGCGCAGTGGCGTTCCCTGGCACAGGGCGATGGCCGCATCTCGTGCGGAGGAAGACCGGCTTTCGAGACGTTTTGTCTCAAGGCTCACCTCTGAAAATCCAGCCATGCGTAAATCCTGCAGAACACGCTCACGATCATGATATCCGTGGGGAGTTCGCGCCATAAATCGGGGTGGGTTGTCAGGAATGAGTGTGGCCAGAGCATCCGTGGCCATTAACGCAATTTCATTCTCGTCAATTCGGTCCCAGACATTGAAGATGAACTGCCCGCCCGGCTTCAAGACCCTGCGTGCTTCCCGATAAGCTGCTACCTTGTCGGGAAAGAACATCACGCCAAACTGGCAGGCGGCGGCATCGAAGCAATCGTCGGCAAACGGCAGAGCCTGAGCGTCCGCTTGCTGCCAGGTGATCCTTCCCGCAGCAAACCTCGACGCGGCAAAATCCAGCATAGGCTGGTTCAAGTCAGTCGCAATGATCGAAACATTTTCAGAAACGGCCCGAGCTAGTGCCCGTGTCACTACTCCGGTGCCTGCCGCAATCTCAAGAATGCGTCCGGAAGAAATGTTTTGCAGCCTCTCGGCAAGATCAGCAGCGTAAGGTTCAAAAAACATGGGCTCCAGATATTGCTGATAGATCGCGGGAATAGAGCCTGCAAATACGCTGTCGTTGTCGCTCATGAGGTTTCCTATGACTGGATTTTGTTAGAGAAGACTACTCGGAGCTATTCAAGTCCGCCGTACACAAGCTTGCCGCCTAGATAAGTCGCTTCCACTTTCACGTTCTTGATTGCCGCCGGCGGGATCTTGAAAATATCGTCAGAGAGCACGACAAAATCCGCCAGCTTGCCCGGCGTGATTGATCCCTTTTCTTTTTCCTGAAATTCCGCATAAGCTGAGCCCATGGTATACGCCTCAATGGCTTCCGTGACGTTCAACTTTTGTTCTGGCACCCAGCCGTTGGGGTTCTTGCCGTCAAGCGTTGCCCGCGTAACAGCCGCATAGATGCTCAACATCGGACTTAAAGGGGCGACGGACCAATCCGTGCCGAAAGCCAGCCGCACGTCATTATCGAGAAACGTGCGAAACGCGTATGTGCGCTTGATGCGATCAGGACCGATTCGTGTCTCGGCCCAGCGGCCATCGTCAATGGCATGGTAAGGCTGCACGGACGCGATCACACCCAGTCGCGCATAGCGTGCGAAATCTTTAGCTGCCATGTGCTGTGAGTGCTCAATGCGCCAGCGCCGGTCGCGCTTGCCATTGGACTTTTCAATCTGAGCAAACATGTCCAGCGTCATGGAAATTGCGCGGTCGCCGATGGCGTGAATGCAAAGCTGCAAACCTGCGGCGTCAGCGCCACGCAGCCGCTGCTGCATGGCCGAGACAGGATGCATCTCATCGCTTAAAAGGCCGTGCGAGTTCGGCGCGTCTGTATACGCATCAAAAAAATAAGCAGTCTCCGACCCCAGCGACCCATCGGCGTAACCCTTTACGGCCCCCATGCGCAGAAATGCTGTGCCGAAGGCGCGCCTTATTCCCAGCTTGGCCTGGTCTTTCCAGCCGGTTTCCATGGGCGCGGCATAGATGCGGATGGTAAGTGCGCCCTGCTCTTGCAGTTCGGAATAGGCCTTCACATCGTCATAAGACGGGTTCATGTCCTGCACGCTAGTCACGCCGAGAGAAGCTGCGTGATCGAGCGCCTGATGAATTGACCGCATCCGATGTGCTGCCGTCATGAGCGGCATGACTTTGTTCACCAGTTCCTGCGCTGAATCTCTCAGCACTCCCGTGGGATTGCCTTGCGCATCGCGGACAATTTGTCCACCAGCAGGATCAGCAGTCTTGGCGGTGACACCCGCCAGACGCAACGCAACAGAGTTTGCCAGCGACTCATGACCGTCATAGCGATTCACCCACACCGGCGTATCCGGAGTCGTGGGATCAATCAGCTCTTTGGTGGGGAGATTTGCGGGCGTCCATTTCTGCTCATCCCAATCGCCGCCGACGATCCATTCGCCTTTAGCGGTGGTCTTCACACGATCGGCAATCTTGCGTGCGAATTCTTCCGGTGAAGCGGCATCTTTCAATTGCACGGCGGAAAGATGGTCGCCGCCATCCACAAAATGCACATGCGCGTCATTAAAGCCGGGAAGCAGGAGCTTGCCCTGCGCGTCCAGAACTTTGGTCTGCGGTCCGTGCCATGTGTCCACATCCGCTGCGCTGCCAACGGCAACAATGCGCTCACCCAGCACGGCAAGAGCTTCAGCGTGAGGACGCGTTTTATCAACGGTCCAGATTTTTGCGTTGGTTACAATCAGGTCCGCCGACGGTTTGGTCTGTGCATGCGCAAAGCTTGCAAGCACTGATGCGAGCAACACCATCACCCATTGACGCACGGTCATCATCAAGACCCGCCTCATCACTGCTATCTTTCTCCCCACTTTAGCTTGGTCCGCAGCACGTCAAAGAATGATCGTCCGGCGAACTTGAAGAGTTTTACTTTATATTCTGATTTCTTGCAGATCACCACGTCATCATCTACCAACGGAGTCCCTACTTGTCCATCCACTGTCAGGAACGCCTGCTCTCTTGTGACAAGGATTCTAGCTTCAATGATTGCCGTATCCTTCACCACGAGAGGCCTGTTCGTGAGCGCATGAGAGGCCACCGGCGTAATCACGAACCCCAAAACCTCAGGAGAAAGTATTGGGCCGCCGGCAGCCAGTGAATAAGCAGTTGACCCTGTGGGCGTTGAGATGATCAATCCATCGGCTTTGTAATTCGCCACAAAGTTGCCGTTCACGCGCACTTCAAAGTCGGTGATGCGAGCCACGGCGCTCTGGTTCATCACAACTTCATTGAGCGCCTCGTGCGTGGCCACGCATTTGCCATCCCGAATAACCTGGCAGTGCAGCATGGGACGCAGGCTCAATTCATAAGAGCGGGCCGCATCTACTTCTTCCAGAGCGTGCTCAATCTCTTCTTGTCTTATCTCAGTAAGGAAGCCGAGCGATCCCAGATTAACGCCTAGGATGGGGATGTCGGCTTGCGCCACGCAGCGCGCCGTTGAGAGCAATGTGCCGTCGCCGCCCAGGACGATCACAAAATTGGGCGCAACACGCGCCAGGTCTTCACGCTCCGCAGGTTCGCAGTCCGAGCAGAATTCACGCGTGGCGGCGTCTGCGGTAATCGTATAGCCGTGATCGCGAAGCCAGCCCGCGACCTGGACAACTACCTTGCCCAGCTCCGGCTTGCCCTGCTTGGAGATAATGGACGCTTTCTTCATTGATGATCAGAATTCTGCATGCAGCAGAAATTCCCGGTTTCCTTCCATGCCCAGGATGGGAGATTCCATCAATTCTATGGTCTTGCCGCCCAGCTCTTCCACTTTTCGCCGGACTTTCTGCACTGCGTCCTGCTGGGCCGCCTCGTCTTTCACGATGCCGCCCTTCCTTACTCGTTCGCGCCCAACTTCAAATTGCGGCTTGATTAAGATGACCGCCTCGCGGCGCGATGACGCCGTCGTTAAGGTAGCATCGAGCACCGCAGGGAGAACGAGTGTAACAGAGATGAAGGAAACGTCGATGGCGATAAAGCTGACTGGAGCGTTCGCCCCGGTACGCGCAATCTCCTGCTGCGTAAGATACCGGGCATTGGTCTTCTCCAGCAACTTCACTCGCGGATCAGAGCGCAGCCGCGCATGGATCTGGCCGTAGCCTGTATCGACAGCTATCACCTCAGCGGCGCCGTGCTGCAGCATGCAGTCTGTGAATCCGCCGGTGGAAGCCCCTACATCCATGCAAGTGCGGCCCGCAAGATCGATGTTCCAGCTGCGCAGAGCTGCTTCCAGTTTGAGCCCTCCGCGGCCAACGTATTTGAGGTCGTCACCCAGCAACCTGATCGGAGCTTCAGGATCGACGCTGGCGCCGGCCTTCTCAACTTTTTGTTCGTTGACCAGCACACGACCCGAAAGGACCATGGCTTGTGCGCGCTCGCGCGAAGGAACGAGACCACGCTCCACCAGAAGCTTGTCGATGCGCACTTTCATGAAGTTAATTGTATGTTGGAGTTTTCAAGCTGCAGATTAGAATCTGACAAGAGAACGTTCGAAGTCAGCGACGGCCGGCGCTTTCTTGCCAGTTGTTCGAAGCACTTTGTGTCCTTCAGCAGACAACATGCGTCTTTGCTGAACAATGCCGCCGGGAAATTTGGGATTCAGCCTGCCATCGCTGCTGATCACGCGCCAGTAAGGTGTGACTGACTTTTTCCCTGCCCGCCGTCCTTCCTCGGCGGCCTCGGCGGAGATACGCACAAAAATTCCGGTGCACAGAGGACAGGCAACATTCACGTTGCTTCGCTTTGCCAACTCCTGGCGCAGTTGAAACACTGTTGCCATCTTTCCTCTAGGCACTCGGCGGATTAGAGCGTCCACATCCAACGGCTTTGGAATGACCATTGTGCCTTTTCCAAAGCGCGCCTGCATTCGCGGGGGTATCGCCACAATTCTTGCTTCTTGTTGTCGCGTGAGTTTCTTCCGCCACGAAGTTGTGCTGGCAAACTTTGAAGACATGCGGCCAAGTTGTGATAGAGGCGATTGATAATAGTCTCGGTCGATTATCAATGCAACTTAAATTTTCAAAGCGTTGAAGAAAGACACATCGCAACGCCAGCGAGAAAAATTTCATTCTACGGTTAACGCTCGCACATGAACCTGTGCAAAGCGTCAAAACACGCAGGTTTGCTGCATCGCTTCAATCGTTCATAGTGGTTTTCCACATTCTTTTTCACTGAACTGTTGAAAAGCGGCAGGAATTAGTGGAAACGAATTTGCGCTGTGCTCATAAGAAGAACACCTCAGCGAAACAAAAAGTTCGCATGCGGTAGAATGGTCTCGCCCATGCCGCGCAAAAAGAAAAACAAATCCGCCGTCACCGCCAAAAAACAAAAGGGCAAAAGCCCCAAGCTGAGATCAAGGTCCGCGCACAAGACTCGCGCGAAAAAGCCGAAGGCCGAGATTGAAGTGCTGCCCGTGCTCAACGCAGCAAAGCTGAAAGAGCTTTACGCCACCATGGTGAAGTGCCGCGTGCTGGCGCAACGCATGCAAAGCGATCACACAGAAAATGGGAGTGGCAATTCTGTTCTCGGCTTTGAGGCTGCTCTGGTCGGCGCCGGGGCACATCTTTTCTCAAAAGATTGCATTGCGATGGAGCACAGCAGCTTTGTAGCCAGCTTGATTAAGGGAACGCCGCTGCAATCCATTCTTGCGCGCAGCAGCGAACACCAAAGCAACGGTGCGGGCGAAAGTGCCGCATCAGAGCACGATGGCAAGGCCGTTCTCAGCATGCAAACTGTTTTGTCTCTGGCTGCAGAATCAAAAAGTAAGAGCGCAGTTACTCTGATGTTTTGCACGCACAATCCTGAGACGCTTGCTTTCGATTCTGCAGCAATGGCTGCGGCGGCAACGCAAAAGTTGCCTCTGGTGTGCCTGGTTGAAAGCAGCCTTGATTCTCCGCTGGAATTGCCTAACCAGATTGCTTCGGGGCCCTATATCGGAGCTGATCCGGCATTCTATCCGCGAATCCCTGTGGATGGCTGCGATGTTGTGGGAGTATTTCGGGTAGCCCAGGAAGCGATCCGTCGCGCACGTGAAGGCCATGGCCCGGCAGTGATTGAATGCATGACCGCGCGCAACAGCGCAGCAGAAAAAAACACGAATGAACCTTCCGCGCAATACCTGGCGCAGGACCCTCTTTCATTCATGGAGCAGTACTTGCGGCGCAGAGACCTGTGGTCGGATGAATGGTCGCATTCAATCATTGACAGATTCAACCGGCAACTGAACGAGGCGGCCACTTCTGTTGAGAATCTAGCCGACACGGAAAGCCAGTTTGATAACGTCTATTCGCACCGTCCGGCAGCAGCTGCGGCGCGGTAGTTCATGCTCCTTCAGGCTTAACAGTTCCCCGGGTCTATCAGTGGAAATTGCGCGTGGTTCGCGTCATACTATAGGGATGAATGCCAAACCTGCCGTAGCCCTTGAACCAGACCACGAGGAAATCTTAGAGTGGATTGAAGCTTTTGATGAAGTGATTGACCAGGAAGGCCCTAGCCAGGGTACCCGCCTGCTGGACGCCCTTACGCGTCGCGCCCGCCAAAATGGCGTGGATGTCCCAGTACAGCTGAATACCCCCTACGTGAACACGATCCCGGTGGAAGAAGAGCATCCCTACCCTGGAGATCGGGCGATGGAGCGCCGCATCAAGAGCCTGATTCGCTGGAACGCCATGGCAATGGTGCATCGACAGAACAAGAAAGATCCCGGCATTGGCGGCCACATTTCGACATATTCTTCACTGGCCACGCTGCTTGAAGTTGGCTACAACCATTTTTTCCACGCTAACCACGGCGAAGAGCCTGGCGACTTTGTCTATTTCCAGGGACACGCATCGCCCGGCGTATATGCACGCGGCTATCTTGAAGGCCGCATCAGCCAGGAGCAGATAGAGAATTTTCGCCATGAATTACGCGACAAACCTGGCTTGTCGTCATATCCACACCCATGGCTCATGCCTGAATTCTGGCGCTTCCCAACAGTCTCCATGGGTTTGGGCCCTCTGAACGCGATCTATCAAGCGCGATTTATGCGTTATCTGGAAAATCGCGGGCTGATCAAGCCGACGCCGCGTAAAGTATGGGCATTTGTAGGCGATGGCGAGACTGACGAGCCTGAAACTCTGGGCGCACAGCTTACGCTGGCGTCGCGCGAAAAGCTCGACAACCTGATCTTTGTGGTGAATTGCAACCTGCAGCGTCTGGACGGGCCTGTACGCGGCAATGGCAAGATCATCAATGAACTGGAATCCGCTTTCCGCGGGACCGGATGGAACGTTATCAAAGTGATCTGGGGTTCAGGCTGGGATGAACTGCTGGCGCGCGACCACTCCGGCATGTTGCTCAAGCGCATGGAAGAATGCGTGGACGGCGAGTACCAGGCGTTCAAAGCCAAGGACGGCGCATTCGTCCGCAAGGAATTCTTCGGCAAGTATCCGGAAACGGCAGCACTGGTCGCTGATTGGACCGATGAAGAGATTTTCCGGCTTCAGCGCGGTGGCCATGATCCGCAAAAGGTTTATAACGCGTACAAGCGCGCGGCAGAACATAAGGGCGGACCGACAGTGATTCTGGCCAAAACTGTTAAAGGCTACGGCCTTGGTTCAGCCCAGGCACGCAACGCCACGCACCAGGAAAAAAAGATGACGGACGAGGCGCTCACGGCTTTCCGGTCGCGCTTTGAAATTCCCATCCCCGACAAAGCTGCCAAAGAAGGCTTGCCTTATCGTCCACCGGAGGACGGCCCGGAAATTCAGTATCTGCAGGAACGCCGCAAAGCTCTGGGCGGATATATGCCCAAGCGCGATGCCCGGAGGGGTGTGCGCGGCTTTGAGTCTCCCTCGCTTGAGGTCTTTAAGGAATCGCTGGAAGGCTCCAAAGGGCGCGCGGTCTCGACGACTATGGGTTTCGTGAGCATGTTGCGTAACTTGATGAAGGATCCCAAAGTCGGCAAGCTGGTGGTGCCGATTATTCCTGACGAAGCACGCACGTTCGGCATGGAATCGATCATCCGGCAGGTTGGTATTTACGCCAGCCAAGGGCAGCTTTATAAGCCGCACGATGTGGATATGCTGCTCTATTATCGCGAAGCCAAGGACGGGCAGATTCTTGAAGAAGGAATCACCGAAGCCGGATCGATGGCATCCATGACCGCGGCCGGTACGGCGTATTCCAATTATCGCGTGCCAATGATTCCCTTCTTCACCTATTACTCCATGTTCGGCTTCCAGCGCGTTGGCGATCTGATCTGGGCGTTTGCCGATGCTCGCGGCAAGGGCTTTTTGATGGGCGGAACCGGCGGACGCACCACGCTGGCCGGTGAAGGACTGCAACACCAGGACGGCCACAGTATTGTGGTTTCTTCCACGGTGCCGACTTGCGCCACCTATGATCCGGCTTATGTGTATGAGACGGCTGTCATCGTGCAGGACGGCATTCGCCGCATGTATGAGCTGGGCGAAGACCGCTTTTACTACATCATGCTCTATAACGAAGATTACACAATGCCTGAAATGCCTGCCGGCTGCGAGGAAGGCATCGTTAAGGGCATTTACAAATTCAAAGCCGCTGAAGGCAAGAAGGCCACTGTGCAGCTGTTTGGCAGCGGCCCAATCTTGAATGAAGCTTTGAAGGCGCAATCTATTCTGGCGGAAAAGTATGGCGTGCAGGCCGATGTTTGGAGCGTAACCAGCTATAACGAGCTGCGTCGGGAAGCGCTGGCCTGTGACCGCTGGAACCGGCTCCATCCGGCGGAGAAGCCGAAACAGCCTTTCGTCCTCTCCGTGCTTGAAAAAGCCGATGGGCCGATCATTGCCGCCTCCGACTACATGAAGGTGGTTCCAGACCAGCTTGCTCCGTGGCTTGGTACTCGGCTTGTCTCGCTAGGGACGGATGGCTTTGGACGCAGCGATAACCGCGAGCACTTGCGGCGTCACTTTGAAAACAACGCGGAATCCATCGCCACGGCAGCGCTTTCACGGCTGGCCCGAGATGGCAAATTTGATCCCAAAAAGGCGCAAAAAGCTTTTGCAGACCTGGGCGTGAATGTGGATAAGGCAGATCCGGCAAGGGCCTAACGGAAAACTCAAGCAACAGGCATGGGCTGCAACAGTTACACCAGGTTCCACGGGCGTGCTGAAACGACGGTTTCATAATGGAATTCGTTGCTGGATTTTCGTCTATCCGCTGTCCTAGCCCGGCTTATCCCCGCTTATAATGACCTTCTAGTAAATCAGGAAGGAGCATTATTTATGGAAACAAACCGTGTGCTTAACCGGGTTGGCGCCCGCCTTGTGAGTGATGAGGAACTCCAGCAGATCTCCGGCGGATTTTCTACCGGCGCTTGTGTCTGGGATCCTATACTCTGTAGGCCCATCAGCGGAGACTGCAGCAAATTCCCGCCAGCTTGCGGAAGCTAATAATTCTTCACGCAAAAATCCAACTAACTAAATAGGCCCGCTGGTCGGGCCTATTTGTTGTCGATCCGTAAGCAGTGGTGTGACAATGCCCTTTCCGAGCGCATTTTTTCATCGCCCCTGGCAGAACCCAAACACCACCTATAGAGCAGCAACGTGCAAATAACCTTCAATAGAAAGTTGGAATCCCGCTCTTTTCTCTCGCCGTCCCAACAGGTATTATTTTTAATCCTGGCCACATAACTTCTCTTACCATAATGATTTCATAAACTTAGATACACCATCCCTTCCTCGATTGATGAAATATTCTCTACTTGAGCGTATATCACTCAACTTTTGGCATTGACAAACATACGGCTTTTACCTCATAATTAGCACTCGATGGGAATGAGTGCTAGCAAATCCCATCAGCCGCAGGACAGCCTTACTAAATCCCAATTTTTCGAGCAGACATTTGAAAGGAGTAGTTCGCATGGCACAGAAGTTGACCCCGCTACATGACCGCGTTGTCATCCGACGGATTCAGGAAACAGAGACGATCCGTGGTGGCATCATCATCCCCGACACCGCGAAAGAGAAACCCCAGGAAGGCATCGTAATTGCCGCTGGAACCGGCAAATTTGAAAAAGGCCAGACTGTTCCCCTGGCAGTAAAAGAAGGCGACCGCGTACTGTTTGGCAAGTATTCCGGATCAGAAATCAAGATTGACGGCGAAGAGCTGCTGATCATGAAAGAAGACGAGATCCTTGGAATCATCACCGGCGGCGCGACCAAGAGCACAGAAAAGCCAGAAAAAGCCGGCGCAGCACGGCGGTAAAAGCAGCCATTGGCCATTAGCCTTTGGCTTTTTGCCTGATGGTTCAAAGCTGACGCCTTAAGGCCAACCACAAAGGTTTTAGATCGAAACATTTTCGCGGAAATTTCCGCAACAAGTCTTGATAGGAGATTGCAACAATGCCAAAAATTATTGTGCACGGTGAAGAATCCCGCCAGGCGATCCTGCGGGGAGTGAATGTACTGGCAGACGCAGTAAAGGTTACGCTCGGCCCTCGTGGCCGCAACGTCGTCATCAATAAAAAGTTTGGTTCCCCGGTCATCACCAAAGACGGCGTGACCGTAGCCAAGGAAATTGAGCTCGGCGATACCCTGGAGAACATGGGCGCGCAGATGGTGCGCGAAGTGGCCAGCAAGACCAGCGACGTTGCCGGCGACGGCACCACCACCGCCACCGTTCTGGCCCAGGCCATCTATCGCGATGGCGTGAAGAGCGTGGCCGCTGGCGCCAACCCGATGGCGCTGAAGCGCGGCATTGAGCGCGCTGTGGCCACCATCTGCGGTACCCTCGACAAGGAAGGCAACCGCAGTAAGAATCACCTGGACACGCTCTCCAAGCCGGTCAGCGGCGACATGATTGCCCAGGTAGGCACCATCTCCGCCAACAATGACGAAACCATTGGCAAGATCATTGCCGAAGCCATGAAGAAGGTCGGCAAAGATGGCGTGATCACCGTGGAAGAGTCCCGCACCATGGAGACCAGCCTGGAAGTGGTGGAAGGCATGCAGTTTGACCGCGGTTATCTTTCACCGTACTTCGTGACCGATCCGGAGCGCATGGAAGCCGCCCTGGAAGACGCGCTCATCCTCATCAACGAAAAGAAAATCAGCACCATGAAGGACCTGCTCCCGATCCTGGAACAGGTGGCCAAGCAGGGCCGTCCGCTGTTGATCATCGCGGAAGACGTCGATGGCGAAGCGCTGGCAACCCTGGTGGTGAACAAGCTGCGTGGCACGCTGCAGGTTTGCGCTGTTAAGGCGCCCGGCTTCGGCGATCGCCGCAAGGCCATGCTGCAGGACATCGCGACCCTGACTGGCGGCAAAGCCATCACGGAAGATCTCGGCATCAAGATGGAAAGCATTGAGCTGACTGACCTGGGCCGCGCCAAGAAAATCACGGTAGACAAGGACAACTGCACCATCGTGGAAGGCAAGGGCAAGGGTTCTGAGATTGAAGGCCGTGTGCGTGAAATCCGTGCGCAGTCAGAAAAAGCGACCAGCGACTATGACCGCGAGAAGCTGCAGGAGCGGTTGGCGAAGCTGGTGGGTGGCGTTGCCGTGATCAAGGTCGGCGCTGCAACCGAAACCGAAATGAAGGAAAAGAAAGCCCGCGTGGAAGACGCAATGCACGCGACCCGCGCTGCCGTGGAAGAAGGCATTGTTCCGGGCGGCGGCGTTGCCCTGGTCCGTTGCCAGTCTGCCCTGGATGACCTCAGGTTCAAGAATGACGATGAGGAAACCGGTGCGGAAATCGTGCGTCGCGCTCTGGAAGAGCCTTTGCGCCAGATCGTCGCCAACTCCGGCGAAGAAGGTGCAATCGTTGTGGGCAAGATCCGCGACTCCAAAGACAACAACTTTGGATACAACGCTCAAAACGATAAGTTCGAGGACCTGGTAAAGGCCGGCGTTATCGACCCCACCAAGGTGACGCGCACCGCACTGCAGAACGCGGCTTCCATCGCTGCGCTCATGCTGACCACTGAAGCTCTGGTCTCCGACGTTCCGGAAGACAAGAAAGCTCCGGCGGGCGGTGGCGAGCACGGTGGCTATCCAGGAATGTAATTAAAACAAGCTGTTAGCTTTCTTAAATATTCAGCCCCCGCAGGAATGTGGGGGCTTTTTTTATGTCGCTGCGCTCCACACCGCTATGCAGCTTCCGGAAGCACAAAAGCCAATCTGCTCACTGATGCAAACTACCTAACGCAAGCCGACCTCGCCTTGGGTTATTGCATTGTTTGTTTCAGCCGCAGCCCCAATCTTTGAGTAATTGCTTTGCCCGAGAAATGGGTATTTCAATTTCTGTTGGGTTTCCCGGTCCAGAGTAAGTTTGCATGAAGGCCGTTCAGATGGCTCGGTATATTTTGAAAGTAACTGATGGCAACCATCTCGTTAAAACGTCCATCGAC
>DASXKZ010000251.1:0-3862 GCA_036496525.1 Candidatus Angelobacter sp. | reverse complement strand
TTGCTCTGCTGCGGACTATTCGCGCTCGGCGCATTTTTATGGTTCATTCCGCCGATGGTGATGCGGATCATCTATCCCGATCTCCATGCTGTGTGGCCTTCTTTGGCAAATCCCAGCGAGGCTTCTTACGCAGTGGCCAGTCTCACGCTTCTCCCTCACGGGCTGATCGGCGTCATGCTGGCCGCGATGTTTAGCGCCACAATGGCAACTCTCTCAGGCATGTTCAACCTGAAGGCTGCCATTCTTACGAAAGATGTGTATCAAGTGCTGTTCCGTAAAAATGCCGGCGACCAGGAATTGTTACGCGTGGGTTGGATCACAACTTTTCTCTTAGGTGGAGTGACAACGGCAATGGCTATCGTAATGGCTTTGAGCGGACAAAGCGTCTTCGGAGTGATGTTGAAATTCAACACGCTCATCTCACTCGCTTATGGCCCTCCGGCATTGCTCGGCTTGGTTGTGCGCCGCACGCCACCGTGGTCCGGCTTGGCATCGTTCACAACTGGATTGATTCTCGGGATGCTGGGGGCCTTTGTGTATGACTGGTCGTTGATCCAACAAGTAGAGATCATCATTCCGGCGTCATTTGGAATCTTTTTCTTGAGCGCATTGTTCGACCGCGGAGATACGCCAGGCCGCGCACAGTTATTCAAAAATCTAAATACGCCTGTGGACATCAAAAGTGAGCTAAAGGATTCGCCGGACTTTACGGTTCCCGTGTTCCGGTTCCTCAGCCGGACAATTTTTTTCATTGGGATTTTGAGCCTTAGCTTGTTGTTTACCGCTCCGCCTGACAAAAAATTCACAGTTTTGTGGTTTGCTCTGCTCACCATTGGAGTCGGGATGTCGCTTGGATTCATACGCGGTGACAAGACGCAAATTCAAGCAGACGCACACAATTTAGCTATCGTTTCGAACAGCAAATCATGATTCGACTGGGACTTATCGGCTGCGGAGAGCATGCGGAAACCGGGCACGCCATCCCGCTTGCGCGTTATTTGGCGGCTCATCCGGATCAAATCGAATTGACGGCGGCGTGCGATATGCAAATGACGCGCGCCCAGAATTTCTGCGGCAAGTACGGCTTCAAGAATGCTTACAGTTCTGCCAATGAAATGCTTCGCCAGGCAAAACTCGATGGCTGCATCGCAGTTCTACCACCGGAAAATATCGCTGAAGTGGGAGCCACGCTTTTGCGGACAGGCATTGCTTGTGTAGTGGAGAAACCGCTTGGGGCATCTCCCGCTGAAGTCGCGTTTTTGGTTGATGCCGCAAAAACTACAGGCACAAGAAACATGGTTTCCGTCAACCGGCGTTTTATGCCATTCCTAAAGCGTGCCATGGATTGGACCCAATCAATAGGGCCGCTACGTTACGTGCGTTGCACTATGACCCGGCACGCGCGCAGTGAGTCCGACTTTATTTGGATGACCGCGGTCCATGCAGTCGACACGCTGCGGTACATCGCAGGAGAGGTTTCGGAATCCAGTGTGCACTCAATAAAAAGTGAAGGCCTTTCGTCGTGGCATGCAATCGACCTTCGATTCGAGAGCGGGACTTATGGCCACATCGATGTCTTGCCGACTAGCGGGACGGTGGAAGAAACCTACGATCTGTTTGGCGAAGGCTTTCGCGCATCAGTCACTAGCCCCTTTGGCGCACAACGGTCGGTTCGCTGCTTTGGTGACAATAAGTTGGTGCTCGAAGAAATAGCCGGAGATGATATGCCGGAAGATGTGCTGAACGGCGGTTATGGAGAAGCGGAGGAGTTTATCCGGGCACTCAGTCAGGGGGATGCGCCGCGCCCCTCAATCGACGAAGTTGCACCGTCGGTTATGTTGTGCTGGATGATGGCCAAAAGTTTGGAGGGAAGCAGATAAGTTCCATGGAAATCAAAACATTCAACGACAAACACATTCTGGGTGCCAGCGCGGCCGAACAAGCGGCCGCGTCCATCCGCCAAGCGATCAATCAAAGGGGCAAGGCCCGCATTATTGCTGCCACAGGAGCAGCTCAATTTGAATTCCTGGAGGTGCTCACGAGCCTGCCAAACATTGATTGGTCACGGGTAGAGATGTTTCATCTCGATGAGTATGTCGGGATTTCTGAATCGCATCCTGCCAGTTTCTGCCGCTTTCTGCGCGAGCGTCTTATCGATAAAACTGGGATCACCAACTTCCACCTGCTCAATGGTAACGACAATCCAGCCGAGGTCATTCGCCTCGCTGGCCAGGCCCTGAAGGCCGCTCCAGTTGACGTCGCGTTCGTTGGCATCGGAGAAAACGGACACCTCGCCTTCAATGATCCTCCAGCCAATTTCGAAACTGAAGTGCCGTACTTGTTAGTAAAATTGGATGAAGCCTGCCGCCGCCAGCAAATGGGCGAAGGATGGTTCTCTACCTTTAAGGAAGTCCCTGAACACGCAATCTCCATGAGCGTGAAGCAGATCTTGAAAGCCAAAGAGATCATCTGCATTGTGCCGGATGCTCGCAAGGCCAATGCGGTGAAGGCATGTCTTGAAGGTGAGATCAGCCCGATGGCACCAGCTTCGATTTTGCGAACACATCCCAACACCACTCTGTATCTCGATCAGCACTCGGCTGCGTTGTTGAGCGCGGATACTTTAACCACAGTCCCGTAGGCGCTAGACGCCAATGAGCGGCTGCTTCAGGATGACTTTGAGCCATTGTTTTGCCATCAGGCGATGGTAGGGCTCAGTATGGGCATCGAACGCTACAACCTGTGCTACGCAGATGAGCAACAGTAAACTGCACAGGGATCTCTTTCTCAAGTTACACTCCCTTTCGCCAGCCGCGATCGTTGTCAGCTTTCAAATCGATGGTGATGGATCCGTCTTCATTGACCGGCTGTTCACAAGCCCAGGCTATTGGCTTTTTCACTCCCGGACGAATCTCCAGTTGCGCCGACAAATTAACTTTTCCCAAATAGCCTTTAGGTAACAGGAATGAAGCTTCACGCAGGCTTCCGCCGTAAGGATGGCCCGCATCCAGCGCCCCTTGCATGTTCAACTTTTTGTCAGGGCTTTCTATTTGCAGCCACAGCACGCCCGGAACTCCTGAAACTCCCCGGTTCGAAATAGCAATCACCAGTTCGTTCGCACCGTATCTTTTTCGCTGCCAGACCCACGCAGGACGCAAACGATAGCCCAGGTTCGTGCGCAGGCGTTCAAACCCTCGCGGATATTTTTCGTTGTAGTGCGCCAGATTTTCTGACTCCGTCCACAATCCCCAGTAATTCGCTTTTACATCCAGCGCATGCAACATGTAGTTTTCCAGCACATTGATTCCTGCAGCATCTTCTTTGATCTTCGCGGTGTCATACTGCCGCAAATATCCATCCTCGATAATGGGGGCGAGCCAGGGTGGGCGATTGGTCAACTCTTCAATCTGAATCGGCTCTTCCACGATAATGCTGTCGGAACGCAGCCATGCTCCCGCGCGCACTGCCATATCAATCACCGTACGGTTCCCAACGCTGCTGATGTCCGGCTGCGTGTTGACAGCAAGGGGTGTTTTTTTCCAGGTATCGAGCTGGCGCGCCGTCATGTTAATGAAAGTTTTCTCTGCAGTCAGATAATCCGGAAAAGGATTGGGGTAATTACTGGTGTGCCCTTCACCCCAGAACCCGTACTGCATGAGATCCATCCATTCGATCAGAGGATTACCTTCGAATTGGGCTGCCAGCAAGTCATTCAGCTCGGCAAATGCTTTTTGAAATTCGGGATTATCGTAACGCGGCTCTCGGAATTCGCCGTCTTCTTTGGGAATGCGACCGATTTTGACTAAGGGAATGCGATCACGCAGGAACTCTGGCAGCGCAACTTCCTGCGGCTGGAAGGAGT
>DASXKZ010000250.1:0-10535 GCA_036496525.1 Candidatus Angelobacter sp. | reverse complement strand
CTTACTGAGATCGTGGAAGCCGCTATTCTGCTGGTGAACGCGCCAGCTACGCCGCTCAAAGAGATCCTGAAGATCGTAAAAGGCCCTGACTTCCCGACTGGCGCTTACATTTACGGACGCAGCGGAATTGAAGCCGCCTATACCCATGGCCGCGGCAAGTTTGTAATGCGCGCAAAAGCCGCGATTGAAGACCTGAACCAGGGACGCAAGGCGATCATCGTCCGCGAAATCCCTTACCAGGTCAATAAAGCTAAGATCGTGGAACGCATTGCGCAACTGGTGAATGACAAGGTCATTGACGATATCTCCGACGTGCGCGACGAATCCGGCCGCGACGGAATGCGTATTGTTGTTGAGCTCAAGCGCGGGGCAGAAGCGCAGATCATCCTGAATCAGCTCTTCAAGCACACGCAGATGCAGGAAAGTTTCAGCATGATTTTCCTGGCAGTGGTGAATGGTCAGCCCAAAGAAATGGGGCTGGTGCAGGCGATCCAGCATTTCATCGATCACCGCGTGGATGTGGTGCGTCGGCGCACGGTTTACCTGCTGGAAAAAGCCCGCGAGCGCGAACACATTTTGGAAGGTTACAAGATCGCGCTGGACAATATGGATGCGGTGATCAAGATCATCCGCGGGTCGGGCTCACGCGCTGAAGCAAAAGAGAACCTGCTGGCGGCAAAATACAAAATCGTCGACAAGGCAATTCAGGCAAAAGTTGGCGGAGCGGAAGGAAAGCTATCGCCTCGCCAGGCCGATGCGATCCTGGAATTGCAACTGTATCGCCTGACCCGGCTTTCCACGGAAGAAATCCTGAAAGAGCTGGAGGAGATTCGCCTGAAGATCGTGGAGTTGGAATCGATTCTGGCCTCGGACAAAAAACTCCGCGCTGTGATCGTGAAAGAACTGGAAGAAGTAAAAGAGCAGTTCGGCAACAAACGCCGCACGGAAATTACGGACGAATCGACTGAGATCACGCTGGAAGACCTGATTGCCGACGAGCAGGTGATTGTAACGGTCTCCCATAGCGGATACCTGAAGCGGACGCCGCAATCTATCTATCGCCAGCAAAGGCGCGGCGGCACGGGCAGAACAGGCATGAAGACGCGCGAAGAAGATTTTGTCGAGTATCTCTTCAGCGCCTCCACACATTCCTATCTATTGGTCTTTACCAACACGGGGCGCGTGTACTGGCTGAAAGTGTATGAAGTGCCTGACGTGGGCGCTGCGGGCAAGGGCAAGCACATTGGCAACCTGGTGGCATTGCAGCCGGGAGAGACGGTGCGCACGCTGCTGGAAGTACGGAACCTGGAAGAGGAAAACCGCTACATCTTCTTCACCACGCGCAAAGGCACGGTGAAAAAGACGCCGGTGAAAGATTTCTCCAACGTGATGTCGCGCGGCATCATCGCCATCGGCATCGATAAAGACGACGAATTGGTAGCAGTTCGGCTGACTGACGGCAACCAGATCGTTTTCCTGGCGTCGCATGAGGGCCAGGCGATCCGCTTTGACGAAGAAGACGTGCGCTCCATGGGACGGCCTGCATACGGCGTCCGCGGCATGGACTTGGATAAGAACGACTACATTGTAGGGATGGCTGTCACACCGAAAGATGCCAAGAAGACGAACGGCAAAGACAAAGACGGCAAGGCAACAGAAGAGACGCTGCCCAGCCTGATCCTGAGCGTGACCGAGCAGGGCTACGGTAAACGCACGCCGGTGGAGGAATACCGGTTGCAATCGCGCGGCGGCAAAGGAGTAATCAACGTGAAGACCACGGCGAAGAACGGAAACGTGGTGGGAATCATGCTGGTGGACGAATCGTCTGAAGCCATGCTGATCAGCCAGTTCGGCAAGATCATCCGCATTGACACCAAGACCATCCGAGAAGCCGGCCGATCGACTCAAGGCGTCCGTCTGCTGCATTTGGAAGAAGGCGATCGCGTGGCATCAGCCGTGGTGTTGCAGGAGAAAGCTGAAGAAGAGACGAACGGGACGCTGTTGCAGTAGAAATTTCTGTGTTGAGTTAGCAAACGCCTTCGGCAACGAAGGCGTTTTGTTTCTATAGTGAATTCTTCCATCCTGTTATAATCCGCCCGTATTTATGAAAACTTTGAAACTCTTCCTCTCCGCCCTTGTCCTCTCCTGCATTTCGTTTGCTCAACAACCAGCACCGCAACCGCAGCACGTGGTGATTCATGCCGGGCACATGCTGGATGTGAAGACCGGCAAAATGCTCGACAACGTAACCATTGTGATTGACGGTAACAAGATCACCAGTGTTTCCGGCGGCGGATCTCAGGCCGACAATCAGTCGAGCGCGCGGGTGATCAACCTGCCCAACGCCACGCTTCTTCCCGGATTGATTGATGCGCACACGCATCTCACTTTCGATCCCAACTTTGGCTACCAGGAACTTGGCGTTTCCATTCCCAAGGAAGCTCTCATCGGCGCCAAGAATGCGCGGATCACTCTGGAAGCCGGTTTCACTACGGTACGCAACGTAGGAGCGAGCGGCTATACGGATATCGCGCTGCGCGACGCCATTAATGAAGGTATGGTACCCGGCCCGCGCATCGATGCCAGCGGCCCGGCGCTCTCGATTACCGGCGGCCATTGCGACCAGAACCTGCTGCCATATGAATGGCACGTCAAGTCTGATGGCGCTGCGGATGGCATAGAAGGCGTGCAGCACAAAGTCCGCGAGATCATTAAATACGGCGCCGATGTGATTAAGGTCTGTGCCACCGGCGGAGTCCTTTCCAAAGGCGACGATCCGCGCGCGTCCCAATACACGCTGGAAGAAATGAAAGCGATTGTGGCCGACGCACATCGGCTGGGCCGCAAAGTGGCGGCACACGCGCACGGCGCGCAGGGCATTGCCTGGGCGGCTGAAGCTGGAGTGGACTCCATTGAGCACGGTTCTTACATTGACGACGCCGCCATCAAGATCAT
This sequence comes from Candidatus Angelobacter sp., assembly GCA_036496525.1. Lineage (GTDB taxonomy): Bacteria > Acidobacteriota > Terriglobia > Terriglobales > Acidobacteriaceae > Angelobacter. The sequence continues at coordinate 7,580 of DASXKZ010000250.1, read as the reverse complement.
GAAAGAGCGCGGCACCTATCTTGTTCCCACAATGTACCTGGCGGACTGGATGCGGGAAAACGCAGCCAGGATCGGCTTGCCCGCAATGTATGCCGAAAAGATGAAGTCCGTAACCGCCGCGAGCCGCCAGAACCTGAGGCATGCCTTCGAAGCAGGAGTAAAGGTCGCCTTCGGCACCGATGCCGCGGTATATCCGCATGGTCTCAACGCACATGAGTTCGCTGTTTACGTACAGCAGGGGATGACGCCGGTTCAGGCCATCCAGACCGCGACGGTGAATGCCGCCGATCTGCTGGGCTGGTCAGACCGCATCGGCACGCTGGAGCAGGGCAAATTTGCCGACATGATCGCCGTGAACGGCGACCCCACCAAAGACGTTACGCTCTTGCAGAACCCAACCTTTGTGATGAAAGGCGGCACTATTTACAAGCAGAAATAAAGCCACACAGGCTGAGAGCAGGAATCACGCGCAAATCCTTTACGCTCACAGCCCGCGCTGCAGCAAGTCTAAGTATTTTTGAAATTGCAGGAGACCCTTGTGAAATTCATTCCGTTTTTTGCTGTGTTGTTAGCAGCTTTAGCAGAACAGGCCCAGCACCCCGCCATGCCTGCTTCCGATTCCGCCAACAATCACAAAGTCTTTAATTCACTGGCCGATCAATATTTTGATAAGTACTACTTCAAATTCAATCCATCACAGGGCACGGCTGCGGGATTTCACCAGTATGACAACCAGTTGGAAGATTATTCCAAAGCATCGCTGGACCAGCAGATCACGACGCTGAAGAATTTTCAAAAGGTGATCGCCAAGATTGATCCCCTGCAGCTTTCAGCGCCGACGCGGGTTGACTTCACGCTGGTGTTGAATGACATCAACGCGCGCCTGCTCTCGCTGGAAAATATCCGCCCTTGGGAGAAGAACCCGGATATTTACTCTTCCGGCATTACGAACTCTATTTTCGTGATCATGGCGCGCACGTTTGCGCCGCCTGCCGAGCGGTTGAAGTCCGTCATCGCCCGGGAAAAGCAGGTCCCCGCCGTGTTTCAGGCAGCGCGCCAGAACCTGAAGAATCCTCCGCCTATTTACGTCGATGTAGCGCTAGAGCAAATTCCCGGCCTGATCGGATTTTTCCAGAAGGATGTTCCTGCAGCGTTCAAGAACGTGAAAGACCAGGCGCTGCTTGGACAATTCCAGGTGGCCAACCAGAAAGTAATGGACGAGCTAAAGAGCTATGGCCAATGGATGGAAAAAGAGCTGAAGCCGCAGGCGCATGGCGACTTCCGCCTTGGCGCAGATAATTACGGTAAGAAGCTGCTGTATGACGAAGACGTGGATATTCCTCTGCCGCGCTTGCTTGAAATCGGCATGGCCAATCTGCGCTTGAACCAGCAGACATTCAAAGAGACGGCGGCCAAGCTCGATCCTAACAAGACGCCGCAGCAAATCTTAGAGGAACTGGAAAAAGACCATCCTGCGCCAGATAAGTTGTTGCAGACTTTCCGCGACACGCTGGGCGGACTAAAAAACTTTTTGTCCCAGCACAACATCGTAAAACTGCCATCGGAAGTGCTGCCCATTGTTCAGGAGACACCGCCATTTGCGCGCGCTCTCACGTTCGCTTCCATGGATACGCCCGGGCCGTTCGAGAAAGTTGCGAAAGAAGCTTTCTTCAATGTCACTCTGCCCGAGTCAAGCTGGACGCCACAAGAAGTAGAAGAGCACATGTCCGGCTTCAATCGCGGAACCATCATCTCTACGGCGGTGCATGAGGTTTATCCCGGACACTACACGCAGTTCTTGTGGGTGCCGTATGCGCCATCCAAAGTGCGCAAGCTGCTGGGATGCAGTTCCAACGCAGAGGGCTGGGCCCATTACAGCGAACAGATGATGCTGGATGAAGGTTATGGCCGCACTGCCGGAGTCGATCAGGACCATGACACAGCTTTCCTAAAGCTGCGACTGGGCCAGCTTCAGGACGCGCTTTTGCGCAATGCGCGGTTTATCGTAGGAATCCAGATGCACACGGGCACGATGACGTTCGATCAAGGGGTGGAGTTTTTCGTAAAAGAAGGCTATCAATCACACACGAATGGCCTGCGTGAGACCAAGCGCGGCACCTCCGATCCCACATATCTTTATTACACCTTAGGCAAGCTGGAAATCCTGAAGCTGCGCGAGGACTACAAAAAGAAAGTCGGCGCGAGTTTTTCACTGGAGAAATTCCACGATGAGGTCCTGAAGCAGGGTTTTCCGCCCATAAAACTGTTACGGCAAGTGATGCTCGGTGACAATAGTCCAGTGTTGTGATGCCAGCTTCTGACTAGATGGCGGGCCTCGGGAAAGCAGATGCTAGAATTTCTGCATCTCACCATGCGGTGCTCAGGAATCAACCATGAAGATGAGAGTTCGCAAAGCCGTTTTTCCCGCTGCCGGTCTGGGCACGCGTTTTCTTCCTGCCACTAAAGCACAGCCCAAAGAAATGCTGCCGCTAGTGGATAAGCCCATCATCCAGTATGGCGTGGAAGAAGCCCTGGCCGCGGGCTGCGACCAGATCATCATCATCACGGGCCGTGGCAAGACTGCCATTGAAGACCATTTTGACGTCAGCTATGAACTGGAAAAAATGCTGGAAGAGCGCGGCAAGACCGAGCTGCTTTCCATTGTGCGCCAGATTTCAGACATGATCCATGTAGCTTATGTGCGGCAAAAAGAAGCCATGGGACTGGGGCACGCCGTGCTGATGGCGCGCGAGCTCGTTGGGAATGAGCCTTTCGCTGTCCTGTTGGCAGATGACGTAATTGACGCGAAAAAGCCCTGCCTGAGACAGATGATGGATGTGTTTGAAGAATCGCAGTGCTCAATCATCGCCACGCAGGAAGTGAATGGCCCAGCCATCTCCTCTTACGGCGTGCTGGACGCACAGAAAATTGAAGGCAAGTTCGACGGGCGTGCATTCAATGTCCGCAGCCTGGTGGAAAAACCCAAGCAGGAGGACGCCCCCTCAAACCTCGCCATCATCGGGCGCTATATTCTTACGCCAACAATTTTTGAAACGCTGGAACGGACCCCTCTGGGCGCTGGCGGCGAACTGCAACTTACTGACGGACTGCGTGGATTGCTCAGCCAGGGCGAAAACATCTATGGCTATACTTTTGACGGCAAGCGCCACGACGCGGGGGATAAGCTCGGCTTCTTGAAAGCGACCGTCGAGTTTGCGCTCAAACGCGCTGACCTGGGGCCGGATTTCGCTGAGTACCTACGGACGCTCAAAATTGAATCGCCGGTTGAAGTGGCGTAACTTCATAGGCCACTCCTCTTTGATCGCTGAAATTTAGTCGAACAGCAGCATGGGAATCCCATCCTTGATGGGATATGTCCGGCCGCATGCCGTACACTGCAAGGCAGATTCGTCCTCAGCCAATTTCAGCGGCTTCCGGCATGAAGGAACCGGGCAGGCAAGCGCATCCAGAATTTGCTTGAGCATCATCTTTCTATTTTAGATCACATTTTCAGAGTACAGCCGTTGCGCCTGCCTGGGTGTACCTTTGCATTTTTTGTGGTTAAGATAATTATTCCCATGACTACTATGGCTGCCACTATCCTTGACGGTAACAAAATCGCGGCGCAGATCAAGGCCGAAGTCGCTGAAGAAGTCCAAAAACTGAGCGCGGCCGGCGTAAGGCCGGGGCTCGCCGTGATCCTCGCGGGGCACAATCCGGCCTCAGAGATTTACGTCCGTAACAAGGTGAAATCGTGCCAGCAGCTTGGCATGCTAAGCGAGAACCTGACTCCCCCGGATTCAGTCACCACTGCTGAACTGCTGCAGATGGTCAGCGAGTTGAATAATCGCGACGAAATTGATGGCATTCTGGTGCAGCTGCCGTTACCTCCGCAGGTAGATTCCAAGAAAGTCTTGCTGGCGGTTTCGCCGGAAAAAGATGTGGATGGATTTCATCCGGTGAATGTAGGCAATCTTTCTACGCAGCGTCCGGGGCTGGTGCCGTGTACGCCTGCTGGCGTGATTGAAATCCTGCGCCGCAGCAACATTGCCATTGAAGGCCGCAATGCCGTGGTGATCGGGCGAAGCGACATTGTGGGCAAGCCTGTAGCCATGCTGCTGCTAAACAACAACGCTACCGTCACAGTCTGCCACTCCAAGACGAAGAATATCGCGCAGATTGCTCGACAGGCAGACATTCTTGTCGCAGCGATCGGCAAGGCCGGTTTTGTAACGGAAGACTTCATAATGCCGGGCGCTACAGTGATCGACGTTGGCATTAACAAAATCACCGACCGCACGGAATTTGAGAAATTCTTTGCCGGCGATCCGGCGCGAGAAAAATCTTTTGCAGACAAGGGATCAACTCTGGTTGGCGACGTTGATCCTCACGTAGCCGCTGTGGCGGGAGCAATTACTCCGGTGCCGGGCGGGGTAGGTCCGCTGACGATTGCCATGCTTATGGCAAATACGGTGAAAGCTTGCAAGATGCGTCGCGGGCCAGAGCGGCAGGCGCGGAGCTAACCTGTGTTGCGTGTCGGCCTTACCGGCGGAGTGGCATGCGGCAAATCCACTGTTGCCAAAATGTTTGCCGAGCTGGGCGCAAACATCGTGGACGCCGACGCCATCGCCCATGAGCTTTACCGTCCCGGGCAGGAAGTTCTTCAGGAGTTGGTAAACCACTTTGGCCCTGAGATCCTCAAAGCAGATGGAGAATTGGATCGCGCCAAGCTGGCAACTCTGGTGTTTGACGGGGGCCGCGTTGAAGAGCTAAATAAAATTGTTCACCCTGCCGTAATCCGGCAGCAGCACCAATGGATGCGCTCGCTGGGCGAAAAAGATCCATACGCCGTGGCCATTGTGGAAGCGGCTTTAATTTTAGAGGCCGGAGTCAAAGATCATTTTGACCGGATCATGGTGGTAACCTGCAAACCGGCGCAGAAGGTTGCGCGGTTTGCTCAGCGCAGCGGCCTAAGTGAAGAAGCAGCGCGAGCCGAGGTTGAACGCCGCACGAAAGCGCAGATGCCCGACAAGGAAAAAGCCCGGCGCGCTGATTTTGTGATCGATAACTCCGGTTCCGCGGAGGAAACGCGGCACCAGGTGCAGCGGATTTATTCCGAGCTGAAGGTCCTAGCCAAACGGCCCAGTTTTTGACAGGTGACATATGAAGTCCTTACGTCCAGTTGTGTTCGCATTTTTCTTGGTGCTTGCCTTTTATTTTGTGACCACTCGTATGAGCGGGCCTGATGGTCCTAGCTGGGTGACGCGGCCCGCGCACGTTGAACTTACCCAGGCTGCAGGGCCGGCGAATTACGATCCAGAAGAACAAAACAACATTGCGGTTTACAAGAAAGCGCTTCCTGCCGTGGTGAACATCACTTCAACAGCCGTGGCCTATGATTTCTTTTACGGCGCGGTGCCGCAGCAAGGCATGGGATCGGGCTTTGTGATCGATACGGAAGGCCATATTCTTACGAACTTTCACGTAGTTGAAGGAGCTCGGCAACTTGAAGTTACCACCAGCGACAAGAAGAAATACAAAGCCCAGATCATCGGTACTGATCCCGTGCATGACCTGGCCGTCATCCAAATTCCCAACAAGTCGGTGCCACAGGCAGAGATTGGCGATTCCAAAAGCCTGGTAGTGGGACAAAAGGTTTATGCCATCGGAAACCCATTTGGCCTGAGCGGAACCATGACGCGCGGGATTATCAGCTCCATCCGCTCGCTGAAAGGCCAGCGAGGATTCATTGACGAAGCTATCCAGACCGATGCAGCCATTAATCCGGGCAATTCCGGTGGCCCACTCTTGAATGCGCGGGGCCAGGTTATCGGCATTAACACCATGATCTTGACCGGGGGCGTGGAACAGAGCGCCGGAATCGGCTTTGCCATTCCCATCAATACTGCCAAAGCTGTGCTGGACGATCTGGTCCATCTGGGACGGGTCCGCCGACCGGAACTGGGCGTCCGGACTGTTCCCATAGGGCCTGAACTGGCCAACCAACTGGGACTCGCGGCTGACTCAGGGCTGTTGATCGTTGATGTGCTGCCAGGCAGCGCTGCCGAGCGCGCAGGCCTGAAGGCGGGAACAGAGCGTGCTTATCTGGGCAATTATCCCATTATGATTGGCGGTGATCTGCTGGTAGCTATTGAAGGCCAGCCCCTTGAGGACCAGCAAGACCTTTCCCATGTAATGCAGAACCACCGCTCCGGCGACACAGTGACTGTGACTATTTACAGGGGCAAAAAACGCATGGACGTGAAGGTGGTTCTGGGCGAAGCACGCGGAGTCGCCTAGGGACACAGGGCGGGCTCCACTTTGCCCCAAAAAGCTCAAATTTAGCCTGATTAAGCAATTAGTTTACTTTCATTCCGGCTCAAGAAGGACTAAGCTGTACCGCAACAAAACTCTCAAAAGAGTCTACTTTCGGAAGGAGATGTGGGGTATGGCATTTTGTGCAAAGTGTGGGGCTCAACTCAATGCGGGTTCGGGCTTTTGTGCGGCATGCGGAACTGCGGTTTCTGGTCAAAACGTAACGACATCATCGGGAGCAGCTGCCGCTCCGGCGCAATCATCGGCAAGCGCTCCAAGCGCAGGTATGACCAACAACGTGGCTGCATGTCTCAGCTATCTTGTGGGTTGGATTACCGGCCTGATTTTTCTTGTGATTGAACCTTACAAGAATGATAAGTTTGTGCGCTTCCATGCATTTCAGTCGATATTCCTGAACGTCGCCGTGATTGCCATCTGGATTGGCGCCATGATTCTATCGGGAATCCTGGGCGTCATCACTCACGGAATTGGATTTTTCATCATGGGTCCATTGATGATGCTGGTTTGGTTGGGCGTTGTGGTTGCCGTTGTTATCTGCATGATCAAAGCTTACGGCAATCAGCAGTTCAAGCTCCCGATTATTGGCGATCTGGCTGCAAAACAGGCGGGTTTGTAGCACGGCTTCGTGGCGCAATACGCGTAACGTAAAATAGGGATTTCCGGCACATTCATTGGTGGGCAACTGCCCTGATGATGATCGCCAGAAATCCCTTACTCATTTTGGAGTGTTATCTGATGAAGTATTGCCGCTTTGCCTCGCCTGACGGTCCGCAGTTTGGTCTGATTGAAACTATGGCCGGCAGTGAACAGATTACTCAAATCACGACCGGCGGATTGTTGCCTGATTTTTCCAAAGCGAAGAGAGTCTCTCCTCAACCATTGTCTGCGACCAAGCTGCTTTATCCCGTCGAACCATCAAAGATCGTTTGCGTCGGCAGAAATTACAGTGAGCATGCCAAAGAGCTAGGGAATGAGGTTCCCAAAGAGCCGCTGATCTTCTTCAAGCCGCCCAGCTCGCTGATTTCGTCAGGAGAGAAGATCGTCCGGCCTAAGCGCTTCTCGCAACGCGTAGAGTTTGAGGGAGAATTGACGGTAGTGGTCGGCAAAAAGTGCCGCAATCTGGGGCCACAGGACGATGTTCGTTCTTACATTTTCGGCTACACAGCCGCCAATGACGTGACTGCGCGCGATCTGCAAAGAGCAGATCCGCAGTGGACCCGGGCCAAGGGCTTCGACACATTTTG
>DASXKZ010000249.1:0-2121 GCA_036496525.1 Candidatus Angelobacter sp. | reverse complement strand
TGCGCAATTTAGCTCTGGCCATTACCACGGCTGAAGAACTCAATAAGTTTGGTTTTCATATTTCTGCGGAAGACATTGAGCAGGGCATTCGCGCCACCGCTTGGCCCGCCAGATTTCAGGTGATTCCATCGTCAGACGGCTTTCCCGAAGTTGTGCTTGATGTGGCGCACAATCCTGCCGGCGCATGGGCGCTGCGCTCGGCTCTTTCCACTTTCTATGAAGGTCGTTCGCTCACGTTTATTTTTGGCGCAATGCGGGACAAAGCAATTACAGAAATTGCCGATATTATTTTCCCTCTGGCTGATCGCGTGATAGCCACGCATGCGGAAAATCCACGCGCAGCTTCTTCCCAGCAAATTGCTGAGATGGGAGCGCATGCGCAAACTGAGATCTTGCAGGCGAGGAATGTTCAGGAAGCGCTGGAGCGCGCCTGCACCCTGGCTGGAAGCAAGGGTGTGATTGTGATTACCGGCTCCATTTACATAGTAGGTGAAGCGCTGGGCATCCTTGCCCGTAAACCAGTTCGGCAGGGTGCTTGAACTGTGCCAGAAACCACGCAAGCAGACGTCAAGCCACAGGAAGTGACCGGTGGTATACGCCATCTGGGCTCCCGCTTGCGCTCTTATTTTGTGTGGACGCCGCTGGTCTGGCTTTACACCGCCATCCTGGGCTGTGTTTCGCTCGTTGTCTCGCTGTTTGATTCTACCGGGGAACGCCAGCAGAATGTCGCGCGGCTTTGGTCGCGGATGATTCTTGGGACCGTGGGCGCCAAGGTGCAGGTAGAGGGGCTGGACAGGATTGACACGTCGAAGCCGCAGGTTTATGTGGTGAATCATCTTTCGGCATTCGATATTCCGGTGCTGTATTCATATCTTCCATTTCAGTTCAGGATTCTGGCCAAAAAAGAATTGTTCCGCTATCCATTCATGGGCTGGCACCTGCGCCGCTCAGGACAAATCCCCGTCGTCCTGGAAAATCCCAAGGCTTCAGTGCGGAGCTTGAACCTTGCGGTAGCATCCATCCGCAAAGGCAATTCGCTGGTCATTTTTCCTGAAGGCGGCCGCTCGCCCAGTGGCCAGCTACAGCCTTTTATGGGCGGCGCGTTTTATGCAGCAGTAAAAGCGCAGGTGGATGTGGTTCCCATCGTTCTTATCGGCACATATGAAATGCTCAAAATGAATTCATTTCACATTAAAGCAGGATCAGTCCAAATGGTGGTCGGTTCGCCGATTTCTACTGTGGGCATGTCAACGCGCGATATCGCCAAGATTACCGAACAGGCGCGGATCGTTATGGGCGATCTTTATTATTCGCGTTGTTTGGTTCCTGATTTGCGTGGAGAGCAACCGGCATCAAACGAACCAATCAAGTTATAGTGGGATGAAAGGCATCAACAGGCTTGGAAATGGTGACAAAGTCTTCTAAAAACGAAGGCACGGTGGGAAAGAAGCCCCGTATTGCCATACCCGAGCCTTGTTCCTATGACGCTGAATATAGCGGTCGCGCACTGCCGCCTTACCTGCGAGCCATAGAAGGCGCAGGCGGAGAGCCTGTTGTGGTCCCGTTACAAAGTTCTCCGGAAGAGATTGCGCGGCTCATTACATCTTGCGCAGCCATCCTTTTGCCCGGAAGCAAGGCCGACGTTGATCCGCAGAAATTCAACGCCGCGGCGCATGCCAAGACTGCCCCCGCTGACCAGCCTCGCGATGCTGCTGACGAACTGCTGCTTCAAGATGCCTACAATCTTCGTAAACCTGTCTTCGGCATTTGTTACGGACTGCAATCGCTCAATGTCTGGCGGAGCGGTTCGCTGGTGCAGCACATTGAGTCCAAAGTGAACCACAGCCCCGGCGCTAAGGTAAAAGTCGCACACAAGGTTGTGGTTGCTGCGGATTCGCTGCTGGCCAAAGAAATTTTGAATGCAGGCGATGCCGCTGCCGTGCCGGTAAACTCCAGCCATCATCAGTCTGCCAATGTTATAGGCGATGGACTGCGTGCCGTGGCGCAATGCGCTGAAGACGGCGTGATCGAGGCGATTGAAGGGACTGTGCCCGGACATTATGTTGTGGCGGTGCAGTGGCATCCTGAGAGAACGTTTGAGAGCGATCAGGTTTCCAGCAA
>DASXKZ010000248.1:0-8476 GCA_036496525.1 Candidatus Angelobacter sp. | reverse complement strand
CCATGGTGGAAAGCCAGCTCCGTCAACGTGGCATCCGCGATGAACGTTTGCTTGCCGCGATGAGCGCAGTGCCGCGACATGAATTTGTGAGCCAGCAGAATTGGAATGAAGCCTATGCTGACCATCCAATTCCAATTGACGAAAAGCAGACAACATCGCAACCTTACATGATTGCAGCCATGATCCAGGCGGCGGAGATCAAGCCTGAAGATCATGTCCTGGAAATTGGCGCGGGGTCGGGATACCAGACTGCGCTGCTTGCCGAACTCGCAAGCCAGGTCTTTGCCGTGGAGCGATATGCATCTCTGGCGGAAACGGCACAGAAAACATTGGAACGACTGGGCTATCGCAATGCAAAAATCGTCACCGGCGATGGATCACTGGGCTTGGCGGAGGCTGCACCGTTTGATGCCATAATTGTGTCGGCCGCAGCTCCGCGCGTCCCCCCGGCATTGGTTGAGCAGCTGGCCGTGGGCGGCAGACTGCTGATTCCGATAGGAGATGCCGATCAGCAAATTTTGCAACTTGTCCAACGAAACGCAGATGGGACCACCAGCGTACGAACGCTCGAAGGCTGCCGCTTTGTTCCACTGATCGGTCAGCAGGGGTTTGTGGCGTAAAGGCGGCTGTTGGCCATCAGCTTTCGGCTTTTTCTGAATCCCGAGCGGAGCGAGGGATCACTATTGACATAAACTTCCTAGCGGGTCGGGTAATAATTCCCCGGAGATATTTGTGAAGGTAGCTATCCCTCGCTCTGCTCGGGATTTCAGAATAAAATATTCTGTGCCCCTCATTACCAACATCAAAACCACACTGGAGATGATCAAGTGGGAGCATTCCATTTTTGCTCTGCCATTTGCGCTCTGTGCCGCCATGCTTGCCGCCGGCGGAATGCCCACTGCGGCGAAGCTAGGCTGGATCGTCCTATGCATGATCTCCGCGCGTTCCGCTGCCATGGCTTTTAATCGCATTGCGGATGCAAGGATTGACGCTGCCAACCCTCGCACGGCCATGCGCGCTATTCCTGCCGGTACGCTTTCACAGAAATTTGCTATTGCTTTTGTCGTGGCGGCTTGTTTGCTTTTTATTGTTGGTGCGGCCGAACTCAACCGCGTAACGCTGCTGCTTTCTCCGGTGGCACTGGCCGTGGTGCTGTTTTATTCCTATACCAAGCGATTCACGCGCTGGTCACACCTAGTGTTGGGATTCGCGCTGGGCATTGCACCAGCTGCGGCCTGGATTGCGGTGCGCGGCTCGCTTGATCCCCGCATTCTGTTGCTTACCGCGGCAGTCACCTTCTGGGTGGGTGGATTTGACGTTCTTTACGCCTGCCAGGATATTGAATTTGATCGCGCCAATTCGTTGAATTCGATTCCGCAGGCCATGGGCGTTCCCAAGGCTCTTATTGTGGCGCGGACTTTGCACGTAGTCATGCTCGGCTTGCTGGTGGCGTTGGTCGTGGTATTCGGACTCGGAAAGCTGGCCATTGTTGGTCTCGTGGTAGTCGCTGCTCTGCTCGCTTATGAGCATTCATTGGTCGCATCTGACGATCTCAGCAAGCTAAACGCTGCTTTTTTCACCATGAACGGCGTGATTGCCGTGGTGTTTTTCGTGTTTGTGGCGGCTGACTTGCTGATGCGAGTTCCCAGACCGTGATAGGCTGACTGCGCATGCGCGATCCGGTTGAACTGGAAATCTTCAAAAGCCTTTTCCATTCCATTGCGGAAGAGATGGGCGCGGCCCTACGCCGCACGGCATTTTCTCCCAACATAAAAGAGCGTCGCGATTATTCCTGTGCTGTATTTAACGTCGCTGGCGAAGTTGTTGCCATGGGCGATCATATGCCGGTGCATCTGGGATCAATGCCGATGTCAGTACGCGCGGCGGTGGAGACACTCAAGCTCAACGCAGGCGATGTGGCGATTCTGAACGATCCTTTCTGCGGCGGCACGCACCTGCCCGACATTACGCTGGTTGCGCCGGTTTTCATTGGCGGTACGAACAAGCGCGCGGCGAAGCCGGCATTCTATGTTGCCTCGCGCGCGCACCATGCCGATGTCGGCGGGACTTACGCAGGATCGATGGGCATCTGCCGCGAGATTTATCAGGAAGGCATTCGCATTCCTCCCATCAAGCTGATTGCCGGAGGGAAGCTGCAGGATGATGTCTTCCGGCTGCTGCTGAACAACGTGCGCACTCCGGAAGAGCGTGAAGGCGACTTGAATGCGCAGATTGCTGCATGCCATACCGGAGCAGAGCGCCTGCTTGAGATCACGGAACGTTACGGGTTGCCGCGCGTGCGTCAGGTGATGGATGAATTGCAGGACTATTCAGAAAAGCTGATGCGGACGTTTTTGAGCAAAGTGCCGCATGGATGTTATGAAGCCGAAGATTTTCTGGATGATGACGGTGCGGGTTCGGGGCCGGTACGCATCGCCGTGGCTCTGACATTTCAGCCCGCAACAGCAGGCAAGCCGCTGGTGACGGTCGATTTCACGGGCAGTTCACCACAAGTCGCCGGCAGCATCAACGCCGTGGATGCAATAGCGTTCTCCGCATGCTTTTATGTGTTTCGCTGTCTGCTGCAGGAAGACGTGCCTGCGGCGGCGGGGCTGATGCGTCCGGTGAGAATGATTGCGCCCAAGGGAACGGTGGTGAATGCACGGCCACCGGCAGCTGTCGCGGGCGGAAACGTGGAGACTTCGCAGCGTATCGTCGACGTGCTGTTACGCGCGCTGGCTAAGGCGATGCCAGATCGCGTGCCTGCCGGGTCGTCCGGTACGATGAATAATTTAACCATTGGCGGGATTGACGAACGTACAGGTGAGCCTTTTGCTTATTACGAAACAATCGCCGGCGGCATGGGAGCGCGTCCTGACCGGCCCGGGGTGAGCGGCGTGCACACGCACATGACGAACTCGCTCAACACTCCGGCAGAGGCGCTGGAATATGCGTATCCATTGCGAGTGACGGAATATTCTTTACGCAAAAGTAGCGGCGGAGCGGGCAAGTACCGTGGTGGCGACGGGATTGTTCGGGAAGTCGAATTGCTGGCTGACTCTGAAGTGACACTGCTGGCCGATCGTCGCTCTTGCGGGCCGTACGGGCTGCACGGCGGCTCCGACGGCGCTCCGGGAAAAACCGAAATCATTCACCGCGATGGCAAATGCGAGTTGCTGCCCGGCAAAGCCAGCGTGCGGGTCAAAAAGGGAACGAAGGTACGGATTGAATCTCCGGCCGGCGGCGGATGGGGCAGTCCTAAGATCGGTTGATCCGGTGATCTGCGCAATAGTCTTTCGCAAAGGCCTGCGCACCATCTCCGCATGCGCATCTTTAGCTTTATAGATGCTGCTCTTGCCGCTACTGCGGCGGCGTAGGTGTTGGCGTTGCCTGATCTTTCTTCTTCCTGTTCAGCACCTGATTCAACACATCGCCAAGGTTAGGAGCAGCAGGAGTCGGTGTAGCGGTGGGTTGCTGGGCCTGATTGGCACCCGCTGCAGGACTGGTCTGCTGCTGCGGCTGTCCCTGATTCGCGGGAGTGCTTTGCTGTTGCTGCTGGTTTGGCTCCTGCTGTTGCGGCTGATTCTGCTGCTGGCCCTCATTGTTCCCGACCGCAGGGTTCTGCTGCTGTTGTGGCTGATTTTGCTGGTTCTGTTGTTGCTGTTTCCCGGTAATCGTATCCAGAATGCCGCCGATGCCACCCTTCGGTTGGCCATTCGCCGGCTGGCCGGCAGCCCCGCCCTGATTTTTCTGACCGAGAACGGCACCCAGTATCCCGGTGGTTAGCTCGGCAGGGTTCTTGGTATTGGGCAGCATGTTTTTGAGTTTCATCTGCGCGATCTGCTGGACGTCCGGAGCCACATGCGGATGTTGGAACGTTCCTGTAATGATTACAGGCATTACCAGCTCGCCCTGATTGTTGGCCAGGGCCGTGTTCATGTAGCCGCCCACTTGTGTGCCGCCTACCTGCTGGCTCAGCTCCTTCTTCAGGACAGTTGTTACATGCAGATTGAGGGACTGATCGGCGAGGTTAACTAGTCCAGCGGCTGCCAACGTTCCGCCGTCGATCACGGCATTCAGATTGTTGGTCTGCGCCACGCCGTTCTTCACGTCAAAATTGCCGGTCAGTTGGGCGAGATTCGTGAAGTTTTGCGCGGCATCAAAGTTAGCGCCTAAAAATTTTCCGATTGATGCCAGCTCATGGAGCAGATTAACGTTCATAAGCTTGCCATTGGTGAGGTTGATAGCCATGCTGCCGTTAAGGCTGCGGGCAATGCTGCTTGCCGAACTCGAGCTGAACGAGGCATTGACGTTTGAGGCCAGCATGCCATAGAGCGTTTGCTTCAGATCAGACACGGAGGAGATCAATTTGTTGGCATCGACTTTCTCGGTCTTCAAATTGACGGTGTACACGGGCTGGGGCTGCCGCATGTCAATGGTGATAGCGCCATTTTCTTTCCCGTTGTAAACATCCGCCGTAACAGGATTCATCCTGATCATGCCGTGATCGAGTGTCACGTTGGAATGCGCATTATTCAAAAGCAAATCGTCATACTGGATCACGCCGATCGTTACGGTACCGCCGCCGGTCATCTTAGTAAGCAGGCTGGGTTGCGGATTGTTATTGGCAGGCGCTTGCGCTTCAGCTTTCGGCACGATGCTCCAGAATCCACGCTCCAAGGCCGCGCGTTTCGGCTGAGCCGGTGCAGCGTTGAAGATCTGCTGTAACTCAGTGACGTTCACCTTGTCGACGTTCAGCGTGAACTGGACTTGTGGCGCATCAAAATTCCTGAGCGCCAGTGTGCCGGTGGCGTTCGTCTGTCCGATGCCGGCATTGACATTCTGCAGTCCAATCGTATTCTTGCTGAATTGAATGTCAGAGTTTCGCACTTGCAGCGGCTTGGTAAGCGAGGGCAGTTTCAGGTTGGCGTTGCTGATCTTTCCTGTACCGGAGAGATCCAGTGCTGAGGTGTTTTTGATGGGGCCCTGCCCTTTGACAGCCAGGGTCAGATTTCCATCGCCAGAAATGCCCTCTACAGCGCTTACGCCCGCGGTCCTGGCGAGGTCAAGGATCTCGCCCAGAGGGCCTCCGGCGTTCAGCGTGAATTGCACCACAGGCGCTTCAAAGTTCCTGAGCGTCACCGCGCCATTGGCGGTCGCCTGTCCCAGACCAACGGAAACATTCTGCAACACAACGGAATTTTTGTTGAACTGAATGTCAGAGTTTCGCACCTGGAGCGGCTTGGTGAGCGAGGGCAGCTTCAGGTTGGCATTACTGATCTTTCCCGTGCCGGAGATGTCGAGCGCCGACATCTTTTTGGTTGGACCTTGCGCATGCACATCGAAACTGAGGGCGCCATCTCCAGAGACGCCATTCACGGCGCTTACGCCGGCGGCCCTGGCGATATTCAGGATTTCTCCAAGGCGTGCATTGGGCGCGCGCAAAGCGGCATTGATGGTGCTGTTGTTGCCGCTGTAATTGGAAAGCGTAACGTTCGCATTGACGTTGGTCGAGCCCGCGCTGGCGGCAAAATCATTGGAGCGGATTGTATCCGGCGTTAACGTAAGCTCAATGTCATTCACGTGCACTGGTTGTGGAATATCTTTTCCGCTGACGTCAAGGTTTTTGGCGGAGATCTGCCCATTCATGGCCGGTTTATTTGCGGGCCCGCGGACCTGAAGATCGGCATTGACCGTCCCTTTCACGTCAGCGCCAGGATCAAAGGCAACGCCAAAAGCCGAGGCCAGCCGCGCCATTTCTACAATCGATGCGTTTGAAGCTGTAAGCTTGAGATCAATTTGCGACGGGTTCGGCTTGCTGTTGACGGTGCCGGCAATCGTTATCGGTGTGGACCCTAGCTTGATATTGCCTTTGCGGACCTGAATCACGTCATTGGTGAGGTCATCCGTTACGTCGTAATTCAACGTAATCGGATAGCCGACATTTACTTTGCGAATGCGCGTGTCGTCTAACTTGATGGAGCCGCTTGAGCTGAGCTTTCCGGAAGAGGTTGTCACTTTGGCGTCGCCTGATAAGACAGAATCGATTCCGTTGAGCGCTTGCGAATTCAAAAATTTCTGCGCAGCTCCGGTGGAAACTTGGTCCATACGCAGGGTCCCATCGAACGGCGTATTCAGCATGTCAGCCTGCTGGATGGGGCCTCCTTTGCCTTCAAGCATGACGGTCTGCTTGCCTTCGCCGGGAAGATGCGCGGTGAGCTTGAGGGAGAACTGCTTGTTGGGCGCAAAGTCGCTAAGGTTCAAATCGATATGGTCATAAACCGCCCGAGACTGGTGCTTTTGAAGGTCGGTAATCGCGACTTGTCCATCGTTGATGAACAGATTCGCCATCGAAAACTGGCCGGCAGGCTCTTTAGGCTGTGTTGTGGTGCTGACTGCGGGAGTAGGCGTGGGCTGAGGCGCTGACTTTGGAAGCCGGCCACGCGGCGGCGTTTTTTGGGCCGGCGCAGGTGCGGGAACGGGAAGAGCCGGCGCAGGAGCATGTCCAAGCGTGGCAACGTTCCAGACGCCTTGTTCGTTTCGCAGCAACTCAATGTGCGGTCGATCCAACTCAAGCGATTTGACTTCGACCTTTTTGTGCAGCAGCGGCCAGAACTCGACGCTTACGGCAAGCTTCTCTGCCGTAGCGAATGGACGGTTCGTAGCAAATTGAGGATTTTCCGCAATGGTGAAGGTTTCTACATCGAAAGCTGGAGGAAAGAGACGCAGCCTCATATTGCCCAGCGTGACCTGTCTCCCCAGCCGTTTTTCCAGTTGCGACTGAATTTGCGAGTGGTACTCATTCACGTCAATCAGGCGCGGCACAAGCAATGCCCCGGCGATCAGTAGAACTACGATGACGGCGATCGCGATACCAAGTTTGCGCATAGCTGCCCCAATCAGCGCCGGCCCCCCACTTCCAATAAGCGCTTAACTAATGTTTTGTTTGATGCAATGGTGTCTCTTACTAAGTTTGAAGCCGGGCACTGAAGTGGGGTTGCAGATTCGCCAGCGGGCCGAAACGTTTGACGATCACGCTGATTTCTTGCTAAACTCAAGGTTTCATTGCCACTTATCCCACCGAAAAGGTTTCCAAGTGCCAGGTTATACCCGTCGTCAATTGAAAGAAGATAAGTTTGCTGAAACTGCCCAGGGCGCAGCCGCATGGGCCACGGGCCACCGCCAAACCGTGATTTGGACAGTGGGCCTTGTGCTTATTGCCGTATTGTTGGCAGCAGGTGTAATCACGTGGCGCAACCGCCAATCGGACGAGGCCAATACACAGCTATCCGCGGCAATGCGCACGCTGGACGCACAAATTCTGCCCGCCGGTTCACCGCCCCCTGCCGAAGATTCAGGACCCACATACCCCACTATTGCCGATCGCGCAAAGGCCGCACAGAAGCAATTCCAGGCTATCGCCGACAAATATTCCACTGTCTCTCCCGGGAAAATTGCGCGCTACATGAGCGGAATCGCATTGCTGCAGGCCGGCGATAAGACAGGCGCTGAACAAGAGCTGAAGACGGCGTCAAATTTCAGCGACAAGGACGTGGCAGCTTTGGCCAAGATGGCCCTGGCAACTATATATCGCGGAACCAACCGCGCGCCGGAAGCCATTGCCATTTACAAAGATCTTTCAGAGCACCCGACGGTGACCGTATCCAAGTCTCAGGCCCAACTGGAGCTGGCTGAAATGTACGAAAGCACAGATCCGCAGCAGGCAACTCTGATTTATCAGCAATTGCAGAAAGACGATCCGCGGAGTCCCGCTGCACAACTAGCTGGGCAAAAACTCACCAAAGCCAAGTAGCAGAAACTCACCAAGTCCAAGTAAAAGTTCAGCCCATCCAGAACTGGGCAGAGCAGACGTTCCGGCGGCTCTGACTTCAGTGGATTATGCGGCAACCTTCGCGCTGAATCCGCAATCTCTATTAAGCAGGCGGCACTCAATTCTGGCTGCCAAATTCACCAGGAGTTTAAGCATGAAATCCTTTTTGGCAGGGTTGGGAATTGGTATTGGTTTGGGGATTCTTTTTGCCCCGATGAGCGGCGAAGAAACGCGCGAAAATCTCACGCAACGGGCCAGCGATCTGGCAGATTCAGCACGTGATCTTGCGAACCAGGGTCGCGACAAGGTCCGCACCACGGTTTCTGCGATCCGCGGGCAGGCTGATCGTTTTGCCAGCAACGTGCAGGAAGCTACCGGAACTGAAACCCGTAACCTCTAACCCAATCAATCAAAGAAACAACTGCATTTTAGAACGGCGGAGAGGAACAACTGGTTCCCGCAAAGGGTGGGTCAATTCCAACAGAATTGACCCACTTTGCCATTGTGCATTGCTGTCTGAAGTGGCGATTACGGCTCCTTTGCAGGGCTGCTCTTTTTCTAGATGGAATACTGCCTCCTTACGAGGCAAGTGTTTTGCGGCGGGACTTTCGGCCCTGTCTGGCAAGTTCCTTTCTTCGTTCTTCC
>DASXKZ010000247.1:0-7325 GCA_036496525.1 Candidatus Angelobacter sp. | reverse complement strand
AAGAAAACCAGCTTGCCGTCGCAAGAAATTTCACGCCTTGCATTCTAGAGTTGCGACAGATCTGCTGAACGAAAAACCTTCGATGAAAAAATATATAGCTTTGACGATTATTTTGGCGCTCGTAGCGGCAGTGATTTTTATACGGTATGAAATTGCCGCGCCCGCCAAAGCAGCGGCACACGATCTTGAAGCGATCAACGGGATTATCGTTGGCAAGACGACTGAGGCTGAACTTCTTGGCAGAAGCGCTTTTCAAACCATTGATCGCCACTGCCATGAAGGGTCATGTTTCTATCATATGGATGCGCAGAACATGTTTCTGAACAGGCTCCATCTGGCGCCAAGGACGCTGATGTCAATAGTTGTATCTGTAAACAACGGAATGGTCACGGGCGTTTATGTTTTAACTATGAAGTGGGGGCTGCCGCCGATTTCGCTCCAGCAAGTAGAAACGTTGCCATCGGAATGTAACTCCAATCCGTGCGCCAAACGGATGGTGCCTCCCAACAAAGTGCTGGCGAGCATAAGAATTCTCTTCAATCGGGATTCGGAGTTGCGCAATAAAATGCCTGAGTTGGTGAATCCTGAATGTTTCTCGCGCCTGCGTGGCTGCAATACCTATGCGGAATTGTTGCCGGGAACCAGGTCGCTGAACCTGGACGTCCTGGCTGCCGCTAAGTAAATAAAAACTCTTTTGTGCGCAAATCGCGCACGGTGTCGCGCAGCTTGGCGGCTTTTTCAAACTCAAATTTCTTTGCCGCCTCGCGCATGTCGGCTTCCATTCCTGCAATGTAGGCATCGAGCTCTTCCTGTGACTTGAAGTCGGGCAGGCCGTCGGCAGCTTGCGTTACATCGACGTAATCCGATTCGGCAATCCCTGCCAGAGACATAGAAAGCGGACGGATGATGGATTCCGGCGTGATGCCGTGCTCCTGGTTATAAGCCACCTGGATCGCACGCCGGCGGTCGGTTTCATCGATGGCGCGCTTCATGGAGTCAGTCATTTTGTCGGCATAGAGAATGGCTCGACCTTCCAGATTACGGGCGCAACGGCCAATCGTCTGAATCAGCGAGCCAGCGGAGCGCAGGAAACCTTCTTTATCGGCATCGAGAATGGCCACCAGCGAAACCTCAGGCAGGTCCAATCCTTCGCGCAAAAGGTTGATGCCGATCAGCACGTCATACTCGCCTTTACGCAGGTCGCGGAGCAGCTTGATCCGCTCCAGTGTCTCGATTTCCGAGTGCATGTAGCGGCAGCGCACGCCCACTTCAGCGTAATACTCTGCCAGATCTTCTGACATGCGTTTGGTAAGCGTCGTGACCAGAACACGCTCGCCTTTGCTGACGCGGTCGCGAATTTCATGCAGCAGATCGTCAATCTGACCTTTGACGGGACGAATCTCGACTGGCGGATCGACCAGGCCAGTGGGGCGGATGATCTGTTCCACCACCACGCCGGCCGACTTTGTGAGCTCGTACGGCCCGGGCGTGGCGGAAACGTAAATGATCTGGTTGGTGCGCTCTTCAAATTCTTCAAACTTGAGTGGTCGGTTATCCAGCGCCGAAGGCAGGCGGAAACCATACTGCACCAGGTTTTCTTTGCGCGATCGGTCGCCGTGCCACATGCCATGCAGCTGCGGCACAGTCTGGTGCGATTCATCAATAAACATGATGAAGTCGCGCGGGACGTAATCCAGCAGCGTGGGCGGCGGCTCGCCGGGTTTGCGTCCGCTGAAGTGGCGAGAATAATTCTCAATGCCGTGGCAGTAGCCGACAGACTTCATCATCTCCAGATCAAAGCGCGTGCGCTGATGTACTCGTTGCGACTCCACCAGACGGCCTTCTTTCAACAGCACGTCTTCCCACCACGCCAACTCTTCCAGAATCGTCCCGATGGCCTGGTTCTTAGTGGTGTTCGACATCACATAATGGCTCTTGGGATAAATTGGCAGGCGCGTGTATTTCTGTTTCACCGTGCCAAACAGCGGGTCGATCTGCGAGAGCGAGTCAACTTCGTCGCCAAAGAGCTCAATGCGATAAGCGTTGTCGTCGTAGGTAGGGAAGACTTCGATCACGTCGCCACGAACGCGGAAGGTGCCGCGCTTAAAGTCCACGTCATTGCGCTCGTAGAGGATTTCCACCAGCTTGCTGAAGATGTCCTGGCGCTTGATCTTCTGGCCTTTTTCCAGAAAGAGCAGCATGCCGTAATACGCTTCCGGCGAGCCCAGACCGTAGATGCAGCTTACCGACGCGACGATGACGCAGTCGCGGCGCTCAAAGAGAGACCGCGTTGCGGAAAGGCGCAGCTTGTCCAACTCGTCATTGATGGTGGCTTCTTTTTCGATATAAACATCACCGGCAGGAATGTACGCTTCCGGCTGGTAGTAGTCGTAATAAGAGACGAAATATTCCACGGCGTTCGAGGGGAAGAACTGCTTGAACTCGTGGTAAAGCTGCGCTGCCAGCGTCTTATTGTGGGCTAGTACCAGCGCCGGACGATTGAGCTGCTCAATCACCTTGGCCATGGTGTATGTCTTGCCCGAGCCTGTCACGCCAAGCAGCACTTGATGCTTTTCTCCCGCGTAAATGCCGCGGGTAAGCTCTTCAATGGCGTTGGGCTGGTCGCCTTTGGGCTTGTAGTCGCTGGCTAAACGAAAGTCCATCTGGTCCCTTTTAAAACCTTTTTCACCACGGAGGCGCGGAGAAAAGGCAGGGAGCACTGGAATAATGCTCTTGCCAACCTTCTCAACGAATCTACCGGAAGCCTCTCAAGATGCGATTTTGAGCACTGCAAATCTCTCTATCGTGACATGGAAGGGTGCTTCGGGGCAAATGCCTTTTAGGCAGACTTTCGCGTGATCAGTAGCAAGGTCTTTATTTCTGGCTAACGGCTAATTGCCATCTGCTTGTCCTCCGCCGGTTTGACCGACAGCTGTGGAGACGTGGCGACAGGATTCGAAAACTCCAGCCCTGCATCGTCAACGCGCGTCCACTTCAGCGCAAATGTATCTTTGAAATAATTTTGGTTCACGCGCCATGGCTTCTTTTGTCCCTGTTTGGGCCAAGTGGCCAGTGCGCGCTGAATATAGCCTGAGGAGAAATTTTCAACAAAAGGCGCGGCAGCGCTTTCACCCACGGGATTGGGAGTCACCTGGCGCAAGCCTTTACGGTCCATAAAGTTCAGGAGCCGGCAGACATAGTTGCAGATCAGGTCGGCCTTGAGCGTCCATGAGGCGTTGATGTAGCCGAAGACGGAAGCAAAGTTCGGCACGCCGGACATCATTACGCCCTTGTATGCCAGCACCTGGCCGGGATCCACGCGCTGTTTGTCGACAGTGAGCTCCATGCCGCCAAAAGCCTGCATCGCCAGGCCGGTGGCGGTGACGATGATATCGGCTTCCAACACTTTGCCCGATTTGAGCTGGATACCTTTTTCCGTGAAAGTCTCAATCTGATCAGTGACTACGCTCGCGCGGCCTGATTTGATGGCCTCAAACATGTCTGCATCCGGAATCAGGCACATCCGCTGCTCCCAGGGGCGGTAACGCGGAGTGAAATGCGTGTCCACATCAAAGTCCGTTCCCAGCTGCTTGCTCGCTTTCTTGATGATGCCGCGCTTCACAAAGTTGGGAAAGCGCTGCGAGAGCTGGTAGATGTACGTCATGAAGCCAACGTTTTTCCAGCGGCTGAGCCGGTAAGCCCACATTGCCGGCATGATGCGTCGCAGGAAGTTGGCGATCACGTCCTGCTCCGGCATGGAGATTACGTAGGTGGGCGAGCGTTGCAGCATGGTCACATGAGCGGCGGTTTTGGCCATGGCCGGAACAAGCGTTACCGCTGTTGCCCCGCTGCCGATGACGACCACGCGCTTTCCGGCGTAATCAAGGTGGTCAGGCCAGCCCTGCGGATGAATCATGCGTCCCTTGAAGCAGGTGCTGTTCGGAAACTCTGGCAGGTGGCCGGCCGAATAGCGGTAGTAGCCCGCGCAACAGAAGAGAAAGTTGCAGGTCAGGATGACAGTTTCTTCTTTTATGACAACCCCGCCAGAGGTCGTGTCTCCTGTCGTATTGCTGCTTGCGCCCGAGGATGATGGCTGTTTCACAGCTTCCACCGTCCACTTTGCATCTTCCGATGACCACTCCGCCCGCTTGATCTGGTGGCGGAAGCGGATATTGCGGTCAATACCTTCGTCATGGGCCGTTGCTGTAATGTATTCGCGAATGTCCTCGCCCGGAGAAATGGCTTTGGGATGTGTCCATGGCCTGAAAGAGTAGCCCATGGTCAGCATGTCAGAATCTGATCGGATGCCCGGATAGCGGAACAGGTCCCAGGTGCCGCCGATGCGCTCACGCTGCTCCAGAATGACGTAGCTCTTCTTTGGGCAGAATTTCTGAAGGTGATGGGCGGCGTCAATGCCGGAAAGGCCTGCGCCAATGATCAGTACGTCAAAATGTTCCGGGGTGGACAAAAGCTGCTCCAAGTGCCGTTGATCGGTGGATGGAATGAACATACCACAGAGGGGGGAAACGCTTACCGCTCATTCCACTGAAAGGCAGCGGAAAACCTACCGCTAATTCCACTGATCACGCTGATCATCACGGATTAGAGACGATGCGTCCAATACTCCGGCAGTCTGCTGCCGTGAGCGACGGCCCAAACAGTAATTGTGGACTCTTCTTCTGAATAGATAATAGCGAAGGGGAAATGCCAGAGCAGGAACCGCCTTGTATTGTTCTTTCCAATTGGCCAGCGTTCCGGGGCTTCACGGATTGTCGCGGCGGCCCGGTTCAGTTCTTCAATGAAGTCAAATGCTGCTTTGCGGCTGCGCTTCTGATACCAGGCGACTGCGCTCTTAATGTCTGCGATTGCGCCTTGGTGATACTCAACACTCTTAGCGCTCATTCACAAGGGCCAGGAGCTCACGATGGAGTTGCTCCCACGAGACGGTTATTGCTTTTCCCGCTTTCAAGTCCGCCATTCGGCGCGCTACTTCCTTTTCCCAAGCCTCTTCGACAGATTCACTCCCGGTTTCAAGGCTGTCGAGCAACGTATTGGCCAATGCCGCACGCTCGTCGGTGGAGAGGGCAAGCGCTCGTTTTAGCAGATCAGAGACTTCGGGACTCATGACGTCATTTTACCTCGCAGCAAGTCTGACACAAGTTCTTTAGGCTTCGGAGATGCGAACTCCAAGAATCCCATTGGCAGCCTTCCGCTTTATTTTCTGTTGTCGCGATGTGCAGAATGCGCGTAAATGACTTTAAAAAATTAAGTCTAGGTTTGATATCACCAATCTGTTCTTGAAAATATTTCTGCTTTTGCTATTGCTTTCGCCTATTGTTTGCGATATAAGCCTTAAAAGCAGGCTGCGCCGGTGCGTTAACACCGACGCAGCCCTGACCACATCGCCTTCACCAAAGGAGTCAGGCAACATGGCTAGTTTTGACGGTACCAAAAAACTTGAGATTTATCACATCCTCTACCGGCTGAACCGTTCGTTCGCCGCCATTGTCGCGCATTGCCAAACGCTGGAAGCAATCCGGCTCTTCCCGTCCAAGTCCCTGCGCAATTTCCAGGGATTTACGCAGGAGTTGCAGGCAGAAATAAATCAGGAGCTATTGGAGGTATTGCACGGCACGGAACTGGAAGACTGGAACCGCTATGGCAAAGTGCGGCAGGCGCGGGAAAAGGAACTAGCCGATCCGGATGACGTGTTTATAAAAGCTGAAGAGCGGAGAAAAGAGCTGGCCAAACGGAGGAAAAAGGCCCGACGGACGTAAGAAATGCAACCAAAACCTGACCACTGATTAACACTGATAACACTGATCGGAAACCGGGACTGCGAAGCCTCCGAGCGTTGGTGACTGCAGTCCACGATCCCAGTACGCGGGGCTAGTCGGCCTGAAATTCCAGCCTGCACTGGTCGCGCGATCCCAATACCAGTGCCAGTTCGTGCGGCGTGTTGATCAGCACATCTGGTGGTGCGTCTTGCAGGGTGTGGGGCGCAAGGCCGTAAGTTACCCCCACGGAATAAATGCCGGAGTTTCTGGCGGTAAGCACGTCAATGTCTGAGTCGCCGATAATGATTGTTTCTTCGGCGTCCACGCCGGCTTCTTCCAATAACGCCTGCACGCCGGCGGGGTCGGGCTTTTTGGTATGGAAGCTATTGCCACCGTAAACCTGAAAGAAATACGGGCCAAGGCCAAGGGCTTCCACGATCGCCCGTGAAGGACCGACAGGCTTATTGCTGAGCACGGCCATCTTGAGCGGCTGGCCGTTACGGCTTTTCTGGATCGCGTTGAGCGCCTCCTTTACGCCATCATAGACATACGTGTTATCGAGCTTGTGCTCGCGATACCAGCTCAGGAAATAAAGCATTGCATCCTGGACAAAGTTTTCATCGTCCGGGTCACCAAGGGACCGGCGGACCAGCATGGGAGCACCATCGCCAATGTAGCTGGCAATCACTTCATGGGGCAGCTCTTTCTTGCCAAAGTGAATCAACATGGCATTGATGGAGTTGGCCAGGTCTTCACGGGAATCAATGAGCGTTCCGTCTAGGTCAAAAATCAGAAGTTTGGCGGTGTGGCCCGGGATTGGGCGATTTTTGTGAATCATCCGTTTTCAGTATATCCCGGTAAACACCTTAGGATTTAAAATGGAAGGTACTCCCAAGTACGCCCCAACCCACCATGTCTGAGGAGACCCATGGCTGTAACCAAGATTGAATCCAAGAAGAATGCTTCTGCTGTGGCCGAGATGCCGGCAAAATCCGAAAAGAATTATGAAGGGCTTACACGCCAGCAATTGGTGGATATTTACCGGCTCATGTACCTTTCGCGCAGGCTCGACGACAAAGAAAAAGTACTGAAAAATCAGCAGAAGATTTTCTTCCAGATCTCAAGCGCCGGACATGAAGCCCTGACGGTGGCGGCGGCCCTGAATCTAAAACCAGGTTATGACTGGTTTTACCCTTATTATCGCGACCGCGCACTCTGTCTGGCCCTGGGCATGACTCCTTACGAGCAATTGCTGGAAGGCGTAGGTGCGGCCGATGATCCTGCATCAGGCGGCCGGATGATGCCTGCGCATTGGGGACATAAGAAGCTGAACATCGTGAATCAGTCCTCGCCCACAGGCACCCAGTTCCTGCAAGCGGTGGGTTGTGCTGAGGCTGGCCGATATTTTGGCAGGCATCCGGAAGCGGCAAAGAAGCATGAGGGCGATTACCGCCAATTCAAGAATGTAACGTTCCAGGGCGATGAAGTAGTTTACGTCTCCGCCGGCGAGGGCACCACCAGCGAAGGCGAATTCTGGGAAGCCATGAA
>DASXKZ010000246.1:0-3719 GCA_036496525.1 Candidatus Angelobacter sp. | reverse complement strand
TTTTTACTGCTGTAGTTCCCATATCTTCATGTATTTCCAGGAAACGTAGATCGCGTGGCCCACATGTAACAAAAAACCTTCGCGGCCATCGAGGAACCCTAAGCGAAAAAAATAGTTATAGATGAAGGTCAGCAGGGGACGAACAGCGATGTCAAGAATTAACAAACGCCTTTCTCCTTTGGCGACAGCCATTTCTGCACCCAGAGACGAGTACTGGTTCATGTGTGCAATGTAGTCCGAAAAAGTAGGGTACGAGTTGTGAATTAGAGCGTGCTTCAATCTGCTTGAACTTCCATTAGTTAACTTTACATCCTCATGCACGAGACGCTCCTCAAATCTTGCCATGCCACGGCGGAAAAGTCGCAGTTTCGGATCGGGCCAGAAGCCGCCGTGCTTTATCCAGCGACCGAGGAAATGATTCTGGCGTGGGATCCAGAAGCCATTTAAATTTTCCTCGTCGAGACCGATCGCAAGGCCACGATCTCTGAGTTTTTTTGACTCTGAATCATCATCGACTGGCATTCCGAGCTTCTCCCAGATCAGGATTGCTCCCATAAGCCACAAAAGCTCTTCCGCCAGTTCAGAGCTCAATGCCTCGTCCGCGTCCAGACTAAGGATCCAATCACCCAAAGCCTTCTCAATTGCCGAGTTCTTCTGGGCCGCGTAGCCCTTCCATTCCTCGATTAATACTTTAGCGCCGTGTGATTCGGCAATCTCGACCGTGCGGTCGGTAGAGCCCGAATCCACGACAATAATCTCGCCCTTGCCATCGCGCACAAGCGGCATCACGCTTTCCAGCATGCGCTCTATGTTCGCTTCTTCGTTATAGGAGATGATGACGACCGAGATGGTCACGTGGAGAGAATAACCTGCAACACAATTTCGCGGAATAAAGAAAAGGGCACAGCGTGTGCCGTGCCCTGTCTGAATTAAATTTACTGCTGAGGTTGTGCTGGCTGAGCTGTTGTGTTCCCGGGCGCTTCGCTTGCAGGCACAACATACTGAACGTGCGGCGATTTGCTTACCTGACCTTTCACCGCATCATCCATCAGGATACCGTTGTGATCGAGCGTCGAACCAGTGGCCCGGTCCAGCTCAACCCGCGACTTCTGGTAGTTGGCAGTAGCAGCAACCATGTTAGATTGTGCCTGCGCCTGATCGCGCTGTGCCTGCAGCACCAGGGTTGTGGTGGACGCACCCAAGCTATATTTCTTCTGCTCTGCATCCAGCGATTGGCGCGCCAACTCTACCGCCGCCTGTGCCGATTCAACCGCAGCACGGTTCTGCTGCACCGAATACTGCGCGTTGCGGACTTCGATGCGCACCTGGTTTTCCAGCTGCTGGAGACGCATCTGCGCCTGACGATATTCAAGCTGTGCCTGAATCTGGTCTGCTTGTGCAGAACGATTACGGATCGGAATGGTTAAGGTTATTCCCATTCCTTTGTCAGACGCGGTCGAGTTCACCAGTTGGTTCAATGTGCCGGTGTAACTGACGGGAGATATGGCATTGGGATCCAAGCATAATGGTGGGTCAGGAGCTCCGGCAACGCCGCAAACATCCGCAGGATTTTGCCTGCCTCCCAAGCCGGATCCGCCGTAGTAGGCAAAGGCGTCAAGAGAAGGCAGAAGCGCATTTCTAGCGGATTTGTTCGTAATCTGCCGGTTGACCAAATCAATTTTCGATTCTTCCAGTTCCGCTCGATGAGTCAGAGCATTGTTGACCAGGTCTTCAACGGGCGCGGTCGTCTCGTCCTTGGGCAACGCCATGGTGGAAGTGGGAATGACCTCCGCTTCTGCCAGTCTCTGGTCAACAAGTGTGCGACTTAAGGCGTTCTTGATAAGCAACTGCTCTAATTCGAGATTCGTCTTGGCTACGATCAAAGATTGCTGATTTGTAGCAACGACGCTTTGGGCTCTGACCACTTCGATTGGCGCCAGAGTTCCAATCTCCACTTGCTTTTTGTTATCGCCGAGCGTCTTCTCCGCGAGTTGTAGAGACTCCTCCTGCACCTTCACATTTTCGTAAGCATTCACCAGGTCCCAATAAATGTTTTGGATCTGGTTCACGGTGGTAATGATTTGCAAACGGAAAGCTACATCAGAAATCTGGCGATTGTTCTTGGCAATGCGGATGAAACGCGTATTGGGCAGAAAGCCAAATCCCTGCAGTAAATGCTGACTCACCGAGGCCCGAAAATTGGACTGGAGTGCCGGGCTGAAAGTGGCGAAGGTAGAGCTGGTGCTCTGTCTTGAATTGTTAAAGCCGACACTTAAATTCGTACCGGTAGCAAATCCCTGCGAGTAGGTAAAGTTAGCAGTGTTCGAGTTTAAGCGCGTCAGTGGGTTGCTGAATGAGTTGGCTGAGAGTGCATTGTCGTGGTCCCACTGTATCGTGCCACTGAGAATCGGATCGAAGGACGGAACGGCTGATCCAACGCCGCTCGTCGAGAGGACGATACCCGAACTGCCAGCACCTGCACCGCCGGTTCCGGTTGTCGTACCGCCCGCTCCGGAACCAGTGCTGGTATTGCCGATCCCGCCGACACCACCGCCAGGCGTGCCCTGCACTACGCCGGTGTTCACACCGCGAAGCGCCGCACCGGCCTTGGAACGCAGCACGTCGACATCCGCGATGTTCAGGTTGTAACGGGCAATGGCGATATCGAGATTGTTTTCCAGCGAAAGCGCGATCGCATCATCCAGCGAGAGCATAATCTTGCCGTTTTGCATCAACTGGTCCAGGCGCGCAGTATTGCTCAAATTAGGCGCAGGAATGTCGTGCGGCATGTACGGTTTAATGGGATTAGGGAAATGCTTGTAAGACTTGCTATAGTCCATCACCTGAAATTGGTGTGCCTGGGGTTGGGGGGCGTCGGGCGGAGTTTGGGTTGCCGTCTGACCGACAACGGTACTCGAAAACAACGCGGCAATTCCCAAAACAGCGGTCAACCGAGTCATAAAATTACAAGGAACAAGTTGCATTCGTTCATCTCCATGCAAAATTCTGGGGCCAAATACGGCATTAGGCCGGGGTTGAATTAGTCATTACTACGCAAAATACAGGGCTAAAGTTTCATGTTTGCGGCAGGACGCAGACACCCGGGTACATTAATCCTCAAGCGAATTTATAAGTATAGCTGAGTAAAGCCCTGCAACCCAGAATCTGGGCCGGTAAAGCTTTGTAAAGACTTGCTGGGCAATTAGATGATCGAGATCTCCAGGCTTGTTGCAAAAAATCAACAGTGGATCACGAAAATGTCAGCATGATTTGGACGAATCAGAGGGAAAAACGTGACGCTGCGACCACTTTAAGTAGTCTTTTGCACCCACAGATAATCATCCCCGTGCAGGCACGAAGGCACGTATCCCCAACTATTTAAAAGACTGAAGCAGGTCTGCTTGAGGGCATCTCCGTGGGTGGAGAGAAAGATTGCTGGCTTGGCCGCATGGATAGTTTTTTCGCCGCCTTTTAACACTTCTACTTCGGCGCCCTCACAATCAATTTTCACCACATTAGGGACAGGAAGGCGAACGGAAATAGCATCCAGTGAGGTGATGTGCACTTCAATCCGTCCCTCCGGCGCCAGGTGTCCGGTTCCCGACCCTGCCTGATTGTCGAAACGCGCGGTGCCCTCGTGGTCAGACAGCGCCAACTCGATGACTTCTACGTTGTCACAATGATTAATGTCGAGGTGCTTCTTCAAACGCGGGATGTTG
>DASXKZ010000245.1:0-1780 GCA_036496525.1 Candidatus Angelobacter sp. | reverse complement strand
AGCTTTTTCAGCCGGTCCGGACTCGCGATGCAGTCGCGGACCGCGAGTGCGATGCACGCTGCACTCGGTTCATCAAGAATGATTCCGTTGACGCCATTTTCCACGACTTTGCCACAATTTTTCGATGCAATAACGGGTAAGGCCATGCGCCTGCGCTTCCAGCTGGTAATGGCAAATCCGTTCGACAACGTCGGAAGAATAAAGAGGTCTGCATTTCTGTAAAATCCAGCTGCCTGGTTGCGCGTTACCCAAACCATTTTACTCGCCCGCCATTGGCACTTGTGCTAGCGTTTGCGATTTCCACGGGTCCGACCATCCAAAATTCAACGGGCTCATCACGCAATTATTCGAGCGGCTTCCAGCAATCTGGCGACGCCCTTGCGCAGATTAATCAGACCCAGAAACAGCACGCGCAGCGGCCGCTCAGCCGTAAAATGATCCGGGTAACTGCGCTGTAGCCGCGGCTCTGCGAGCCGCCCAAAGCCAAGTTCCTCGTACGCCAGCGGAATAACTGGTAGCTTTTCCCCGATAACTCCGGCCTTGATCAGGCCGGTTCGCGACCATTCGGAGTTAACAACAATGCGGTCAGCGCGGCGTCACTGACTCAGCCGACCAGCTAGCACCTGCATTGGCCCGGCGTTCGCGGGAACAACAGTTGCCAATTCCGGGAGTTCTGGAGACCGTGTCGTGGCCAAGATCTCAGTAAGGCGCACGAAAAAGTATGCAAATACTACAGGCCAGAGCACCAGCAGGGTGATGTCGCGGCCGAGGCCGAAGGTAAGACCGATGCCAAGCATGAACAACCCCAGGCGCAGGAGCGATTTTCTTTGTGCCCACCAACGGCTGAGCAGACCGGTCCAAAGCGCCATAAGTATCGCGGCTGCGACCGGACCAAACATTTGGCCAAAGTTCAAAACGCCGCCGCCGATCATTCCAGAGGCAACGGTGGTGTTCACACCCAGGTCAGTGTCGAGGTCCTCGTAGCCGCGCCATATCGCGTAGTCAATTCCAAGCAACGGCTTTGAAGGCCAAATCACGCGCGGAACAAAGTTAAGCAGCTCATTCAAATATCTTGCGCCATACGCAGGAGACGTACCGCCGGTTTCCAAGTAAAGGTTCACAAAGCAAAGCTCCTCAATCATGTTCAGTCCCCTCTCTGGGATAGGTTTATCGACGAGATCGTACGGATCGTCAGCAGCTACCACGTCTCTGAAGCCACCGAGGCGGAATTCAGTCACAAACTTGAAACCCTCATTCAGGCAAAAGAACGCAATCACCAGAATGGCCAGTCTTAGGATCAGCAGGTGACGCCCACAAAACGTATATGTCAGGATAAAAGGCAGCACCGCCGCAAGAAATTGGCCACGCGCTCCGGATAAAAAGAAATACGGGAGGGTAATGGCAAACATTGCGGCTGCGAGCAACCGCCAGGCAATACTGCGCTGGAAAAATACCAGGACGCCTAGAAACGCTGTGACGGCATTAAACACATAACCTGCGATGGAAATCAGAAATCCGCTCGCCCCAGTTTCCACTGCAGCACGCCCCCACATCAGCGCGCCACCGCGGCTAGCCAGCGGCAATACAGCACCCATCACATCACCGCCCATTCGAGCTATGCCGATAACAAAGAGCAGAAGCCAAAGTGCCCCGGCGGCGATCAAGATCCGCTCAGGAGTAAAGCCGGTATCAAAAACTCCCGAACTGGGCCGACGGACAATCCAACTTATTGCAACGGGTGCGAAAACGCGAAATCCGATTAAGAACAATAGTACCTGCT
>DASXKZ010000244.1:0-11459 GCA_036496525.1 Candidatus Angelobacter sp. | reverse complement strand
ATTTCTTCGCGCCAATTCTGCTGACCAGGGCTGCAAAACGAGGGTTCTGACGCACTGCATCAAAGGCCGGGTCCACTCGCAACCAATTGACTTGAAGGTCTCCTGGCGCAGTGTGCTCAAGCCATTTCAAGGCTTCTTCAGAATTACCCAGGGCCACATGCGCGGCGGCAATTCCAGTACCGGCCCCGCGAAGATCTTTCTGCATGGCTTCCAGTTGCCCCAGCATGGTTTTCGCTTCCCGCAAATTTCCGGATAGGGCGTATGCCCGAGCCAGAGCGCACAGATATGCTGGACTGCCACCGGAGAGTCTTGCGGCAGTTTGCAGTTCATGAATGGCGTCTGGATATTTTTTCTGCTCGATGTATGCCCAGCCCATGACGGCGTGCGCGGCAATGGAGTTTGAGTTCAACTGCAGCGCGATCCCGGCCTGCTGGACCGCTTTTTCATAGTCACGGGCAAAGTAGTACATATACGCCAACCCGGCATGCACGGCCGACGACAACGGGTCTAGCTTCTCGGCGTAGCGCATCTGATTCAACGACTCATCCATGTGACCGATAGCTGCAAGATAGAATGCATACCAGTGATGAGCAGAAACATAGTTGTCATCTAACCCCAGTGCGCGCCGGAATTCCTTTTCGGCGGTGGGCCAGTCTTCCTGAGAGAGGAACTCGGTATAGGCCAGGGCAGCGTGTGCCGCCCCCAGGGAGTCATCCAATTGCAACGCTTTGTTGCTTGCAATTTTGGCCTGGCTCCAACTCTCAAGAGTGGGATCAAAACCATAATAGGCGGTAAGGTTGTAAGAATCGGCCAGACCTGCATAAGCAACTGCATAGTCGGGTTGTTTAGCCACAGCCTGCTGGTAATAAGCGATGCTTTGTTGCAAGCTTTCTCGCGAGCGCTGATTGAAAGCGTAGCGTCCCTTCAGGTACAGCTCATGGGCCTCTGAATTTACTGGGCGACCATTTGACCGATGATTGACGGTGATTGCGGGCAGCAATTGCCTTTGGATCTGTTCCGCGATGTCTGAGGTCACCTCGCTTTCCAGCGGCAGGAGCTCGCGCATGTCGCGATCATAATTCTGCGCCCAAAGATGAGTTTCGTCCGCGGTCCGCACCAGTTGGGAGGTAATGCGCATGCGTCCGTTTTCATGGCGGATGCTGTTCTCAAGCACGTAGTCTGCCCCCAGGTCCGCTCCTATCTGGTGGGCGCTCTTCTTTGTGTTCTCATACTGCATGGCTGAAGTATGGGCGATCACTTTCAGATGTTCTGGGCTGATCTCCGTTACCCGTGCCAGGATCTCTTCGGTCAGGCCATCCACCAGAAATGCCTGCGGGTCGCTGCTCAGGTCGTGAAAGGGAAGCACGGCCAGGACAATCTGACGCTGCGCAGGTTGTGGCTGGGGGCGAGCGAATTTCCAATAGACTACCGCCCCGATCAGCAGAAGCACCACGCTGCCGATTATGATGGGGACTTTCACCGATCGGCGGGGTGCGGGCACGCTGATGGTGATTTCCGGTGCATCCTCTATTAAAGGAGCAATAAAGCGGTATCCACGCTTGGGCAGGGTTTCAATAAAGGAGGGTTGATCGGCGTCGTCCCCCAGCGTGGAGCGAATCTGCCGGATCGCGAAGTTGAGTCCTCGCTCGAAGTCAACGAAGGTTTCGGAACCCCAGACTTGTTCGGCAAGCTCATTGCGGGTAATTACTTCTCCCGGACGGCTGACGAGCAAGGCCAGAACTTTGGCGGGTTGAGGCTGGAGCTTTAGCGTGACGCCATCACGTCGCAGTTCGCCGCTGCTGAGGTCCAACTCAAAGCCGCCGAAGCGCGCAATTCCGTGAAGATTCGTAGAAGAAGAGGCCAAGCAGGGGTCCTTGAGCGCAAAAAACAACCGTGGTCGGCATTATAGCCGATCCGCGCAAAGCCTTGTAAGTACAGGGACTTGAAGCCCCTCACTGAAAACTAACATAGAACTTACACAGGGCTCATTGACCCGATGGCTGCTTAGGCGGCATAACTCGGTCTGACCCGCGCCGAGGGAGGTCAGAGTGATCAGAGTTGTCCGGAAAAATGCCGTTCTTACACCTTATTTAGTGCTCCGTTCCTTATTCCTGTTTGGGGTATTGGTTGTTTTAAATGTCGCCACCTGGGGCCAGACCGTGACCGCTACTTTTTCTGGTGCGGCACGAGTGGCTGTGAATCCGGTTACGAACAAGGCATATCTGGTGGGATCCAGCGGCGTGACCGTAATCGACGGAGCGACCAATGCGACAACCCTAGTGCCGGTCGGCGCTAACCCAGCCAGCATCGCGGTGAATCCGGTCACGAACAAAGTGTACGTCGGCAATCAGGTGGACGGTACGGTAACGGTCATTGACGGCGCGACCAACAGCACCACTACAGTTGCGGCGGGAACCCTCCCGTTTGCGGTGGCGGTCGACCCGATTCTTAACCGGATATATGTCGCTGATCTGCGGGCCAGCATCACTATCATTAATGGCGCAGACAATACGGCTACCTCCGTGCCCCTGACGGCGGGCGCGGACGACGTAGCAGTCAACATTGTGACTCATAAGGTGTACATCGCTCACTGCGACGGCGATGGCAACGGCACCGACAGTCACCTGAGCATTCTCGACGGCACGAGCCTCCAGGTCAGCGTGATAACTATAACGGGCAGAAGCTGTAATAGCCGAGTGGCGGTGAATTCGGTCACCAATCGCGCTTATTTTGCCAATCAAGACAGGACGAACCCCGCCGTGCTTGTGATTGACGGCACCAGCGACCTGCCTTTCGTTATACCGCTCTCGACCGGGCCGTCCGGTGGAGAGTTCCCATTTGCGCTAGCGGTGAATCCTGTAACCGGCAAGATTTATCTAGGAAGCTCACAGGGAACGATCACGATCATCGATGGAGCGACAAACAGTACGTCGTCTCTGACAGTGGGATTCACCGCAGATTCGTTGGCTGTAAACCCCGTCACCAATCAGATCTATGTGCCTGATGTATTGGGTAACGTTGTGTCGGTCATCGACGGTTCGACCTTGGCTGTGACCACGCTGCCGGACACCGGAACACCCCGCGAGGTCGCAATTAATCCGGTGACCAACAAGATCTACGTGACTGGCGATAACCGCTCTGTGGCGATCGATGGCGCGACCAATAAGCCGGTGAGTGTCGCAACTGGGCTCGGTCCGGCAGCGGTTGCGGTAAACGCTGTTACTGGCAATGCCTATGTCGCGAACTCTAGCAGCGACAGCGTGACAGTGATCGATCGCGCAAACGGCAGCGCTCAATTCACTGTGCCGACTGGGACAACTCCAGTCGCGGTGGGAGTGAACGCGGCCACAAACAAGATCTACGTTGCAAACAAAGACAGCCAGAATGTAACGGTCATCGACGGCGCAACCAATACCACAGCAACGGTTGCTGCCGGCACAACTCCTGTTGCCGTAGCGGTCAACTCCTCCACCAATCTCATTTACGTTGCGAATCAGGGCAGCGCTAACGTGACGGTGATTGACGGAACAACCAACGTTCCGGCCACGATATCGGTAGGAACCACTCCGGTTGCATTGGCTGTTAATCCACCTGCGAACCAGATTTATGTTGCCAATAAAGGCAGCAACAACGTCACGGTCATCGACGGGGATACAAACACCACTACTACCATTGCGGCTGGCAGCTCTCCCTTTGCGGTTGCTGTGAACCCGGTCACGAATAAGGCGTACATCGCGAATGGAGACAATAACGTCGTGATTGTTGATGGAAGCAACCTGACGACTTCCACCGTGACAGTTGGGGCTGGTCCGGTTTCCATTTCTGTCGATACTGTGACCAACAAAATCTACACCGCCAACCAGGCAGACGGCACTGTGACCGAGATCGATGGCGTTTCAAATCTAACAACCACCATTCCTGCCGGTAACGCGCCGGTTGCCGTAGCCGTGAATGCGACCAGCAACAAAATTTACGCCGTGAATGGCGATAACAAAGCGGTCGTGATTGATGGGGCGACGAACCTCACGACAAACGTGACCGTAGGAAGCGGCCCCATTGCGCTAGCCGTGGACCCTGTTGCGAATAAGATTTATGCCGCAAATGCTTTTGACGGTACCGTGACCCTCATCGCGGAGCAGCAGGCCCAACCGGTCCCGCTTGTCACGGCTATCGCGCCACAATCGTTTTCCGGTCTGCAATCTCCCGCCATCAATCCGATATTCACCTTTACTCCGCAGAGCAACTATTTTCCCTTTAACCCGGCCCCGCACAGCGTTTATTTCCAGGTCGATAGCTGGGAAGGTAAGTGGGCGTCAGCACAGGCATCGGGTGGCGTCTTCAGCGGGCAGACGCCATCGCTGGCATTAGGCGATCATGTGCTCTATGCCTACGCGGGAGACGGCTCAGAAGGAACGGCATTGGCGCGGGGCGAGACGGTCATCGGCCAGATTGAGAGCTACCCGTTTACCGTAATTGCATCCAACGCGATCCAGCCGCAAATTGTCCTCAACGTGCCGAATGCCACCGTCACAGTCACGCGCGGCGGTTCGGCCACCTACATTCTGCAAGTGAGCGCACAGGGGACCTTGCCTGCGGCGGTTACATTTTCATGCGGCCCGCTGCCTGCGAACACGGCTTGTACCTTTAACCCTCCTTCCGTGAACGCCACCAGTACTCCTACAAACGTGACTCTTACAATCACAACCACCGCTCCCATCTTGGCCATGAATACACCGGCAGGTCTCAACAAGCTCGGTTTGCTTGTCATGGGGCTGATCCTTCCAGCGCTGGTCTTGTGTGCCCCCGCAGGAAAACGACGGCGGGCCGAAGTGCAAGGGAAACGCATGGCGTTAATCGGGATAATGACTCTGTTCTTGCTGTCTCTGGTGGCTTGCGGCAGCAATGCTAAGACTCCAACCGTCAAGACACCGACCGGCGGGACACCGACCGGCGGGACACCGACGGGAACTTTCGCAGTCACAGTTACCAGCACCGCAGGCTCTGTTCAGTCGACGACCGCACTTACGCTGAACATCCAATAGCAGCCGCCAGGGATGCAGTTGGAAGTCCGCGTGGTTATGAGGACCGTACGGCTGCAAACGATCCAGGTAGAGCACCTGGTTATGCACCGGGTGCTCTCTGTGAAGATTGCATGCAGTTCTTTGTGATTGTGCCAACTCAATCAATGAGTCGTTACCTAACTGTTTGGCTACTCATCCTGGTCTTCTTCTCCACCTGATAATGACGCCACAGCTATACCGGATCGTCCATCCAGCAGTTCATATTCGAATGCCAGACGGAAATGGTCATTGAATGCAAACCGGCCAACGCTAACCGCGGTTACTGAGGAACCAAAAAGCAGATCTCCAGTCTGGAGCACCGGAACCAGGGAGGCTCCTCCGGTGAGTTCTACAAAAATACACTGCTCGCCATTTGCTTTGACTACTGAAAACGCGATCGCTCCGTGACTGTTGATCGAAGGGTGTTCCGTATTAATAAAGAGGTTGCTCACTGGGTCGTTTCGAGCCACTATTCCCTTGCCATTTCCAGAGAAGACCTCCAGCGTAATGCCGCCTGCACCAAAATCTGCAACAATGCCGGCACTATTGATCACTGGATCGCCGTATTGAAAAAACTCGGGATGATTGCTCGAGTCAACAACATCGATCACGCTGGCAGGTCCGGTCCCGTTTTTGCCCTCGCCCTCCTGGTTTGGCTTTACCAGAAAAATGCCGGACTCTCCGCCTTTAAGGTCTCCTTCAAAGACGATTTTGCCCGACGCGTTGATAGCAACGGCGCCAAAATTCTCGAAGTCTGATGTCAGGGTATCGAGCACCGGTGTGATGTTTCCACCGTCTCCAGTAAAAATGACGTTCGACCTGAAGCCACTGCGGAAAGCCTGAAAGGCGACTGTTCCGGAGGAGTTAATAGAAGCTGTGCCAATACCGAAACCAGGAAACCCTTGATCGGCGGAATTCACGATTGTTTTGGTTGTGACTCCGTCATTGGTAAAAATAGCCACGGCTCGTCCAGTGGTCAGCGCAGCACGGAACACCACAGTGCCTGCGTCATTGATTGCTACATCGTCACTGAAGGATGCGATCGGATCAGTGGTGGTGGCAAGTGCGTTCAGGTTGCGCCGGTCCCATTTGAATACTTTCTGGTCTGTACCTTTTTGCGCCAGGAATGCGATCGAGCCTTGATTGTTGATTGCTGGGAATTGCGAGAAATCCGAAAGGCCTTGGGTGCTATCGACAACATTCACAAATTTGATAGGCCTGTTTTGTTGGGTCTGAGCAGAGGCGTGCCCCGCATAAAGAGCGCTCAGCACGATCGCAAATCTGCTAATGGCCCTTGATTTTCTTAATAAGTTCAGCATGAGTGTTCCTTTTCTCTCTTTAAGTTTTATGTAATTCATGGGTGCCTGGCTTCGCGGAGGTGGAAATGCTGCCTCCACCTCGCGCTTTGCGATTTGTTGTCCGAATGAAACGCAGGCAGGGCTACTTGCGGTCGTCTTGCTCTTCGGTCTGCGGAATGCCAGCGGCAAACCAAAGACCGCCAGTATTGCGGATTAGAAGCACTGGGCTGTCACAGTTAGCCGGCGGAGGAGCAGACAGAAAATCGTCGATCTTGAAGTCTCCGTCAGCCTCAAGGGCCACACCTGTGACAGTGGTGTTGTGTGTGGTCGCAGACGTGGCTGCACCACAAAAAAGTGTTGCATGAACGCTCTGACCGGCATTGGTGCCAATGCCATTGCCCGATGCCAGGAGCAGACCGCGTCCAGAGACCTTGATATGTCCGTCAAAGCCTACGGTAGCCTCAAGTTCGACGATCCGCCATGGTGCGCCCGGTGTTACGCCCCGTACCAGGTTCAGGTTGACTGTTCCGTTGGCGGCCACGCCGGTGACCGGAATCACGCCAATGCCGCCTTTGAACTTCACCAGCGGGGCAACGTAATTGTCCCTGTTGTCTTGCGCTGAAGCCATGCCGGCGACCGCAAGAGCAATGACGACGATCAGCATTCCGCAGAGTATGTTGCGTACCGCCTTGCCGTTAGGTAGTTGTGCGTTGTAGGTATTCACCAATTTACTTTCTCCTTATTTATTGAGTGCTTAAAGGAGCTATGTATTCGCAATTCATCCAATCCATTCCTCGTCATCGGAAAGCGCATTTTGCAGCATCTTGCGCAGAAGCTGCGGTAACTCTTCCACTGACTCGAAGGTTGCCGTGCGCCCTGAAGCCACATGCTCGAGGCGCCCCGGAAGCTGGTTTGTGTGCGCCTCGGCCGTGCCACGAAACTGGATTACGAATGCATTTGCGTGTTGCAAGCCCCTCATCACGATTTCCACGATAGCTGTCTCCAAATCAGAAGTCATAACGTAGAGGTCATCTTCTGGTGGTGTTTGGGTGGTGCGGAGATGGGCGTGGCCTTGAGGATGATCAGGCGGCGTTCACATGCCATTCACAGGGAAACAATAAATTGCGACCAACGCGCTTTTAGGTAATCTAGAGATAGATAGTTGTTTCGGCCCACCGTTTTTCTCGTGCCATTGTGAACGAAATCGCATTTGGACAGTATCGGCTCGACTTCAGCAACGAGTGCCTGTGGCAGGGTGCCCGCTCGATCTCACTGCGCCCAAAAGCCTTTGCAGTTCTGAAAATCCTGGTTGAGAACGCCGGATATCTTGTCAATAAGCAGCAAGTGCTGGATGCGGTCTGGCCAGGGACATTCATCGGCGATGCGGTTCTCAAAGACAACATCCGGCAGTTGCGAGAGGCACTGAATGATGATGCCGGTTCTCCCATCTATATAGAGACAGCACACAGACGCGGCTATCGTTTTATCGCGAGGGTTTCGGAGCAGACACAACGCGGCAACCAGAGCACTGCGCTGAGTGAACATGGTTTGAGTGAACATGGTCTGCCGTTCTCCCCTGAAAGTGCGGTATCTTCTTCCGGCACGCGCCTCCTTGGCCGTGAAACAGAACTGGCCAAAATGCGCGCCTTGATGGAACGTGTCCGTAGCGGTGAACGTCAAGCCGTTTTCATCACTGGAGAAGCTGGAATCGGAAAGACCACTTTGGTCCAGGCGTTTCTGGATTACGCAGCACAGATTCCGGGGGCGCTGATTGTGCGAGGGCAGTGTCTCGAACATTTTGGATCATCGGAAGCCTATCTTCCGGTACTGGATGGTTTTTCCCGGCTATGCCGCGTCTCTGCTGGAACCCATGTCTCTGATGTTTTGCAGGAACAAGCTCCCTCCTGGCTGGCGCATATATCACTCATGCAACCGGAGAGAAGCGATCCGCAAGCGCCGGCAATGGCAGCAACGCGCGAGCGGATGTTGCGCGAAATGGCGGAGGCGATTGAGCGGCTGTCTGAGAAGGGCCCGCTGTTGCTGGTTCTGGAAGACCTGCACTGGAGTGACTACTCCACGCTTGACCTGATTTCTTATCTGGGCAGACGCCGGGACCCCGCGCATCTCATGGTGATCGGAACGTATCGTCCAGTTGATGTGATTCTCGCCGGTCATCCCATCAGTAGTGTAAAACGGGAGCTTCAGGCCCATCATTTATGCCATGAACTTCCGCTGGAGTACCTCACGGAGGAAGACGTTACTGAATATCTGGCAGCACGATTTCCCGGGCAATATCTTCCAAGCCGGCTCCGGCACGCGATCTACCGGCGCACTGAGGGAAATCCGCTTTTCATGGTCAATCTGGTTCAGTATCTAATCGACCAGAAGGTGATTGCGCAGGAGCACGGAGACTGGAGTTTCTGTGCTGATTGTTCTGAAGTTGAAAAGGGGATTCCAGCAACAATAAGAGCGCTTATCGAAAAACAGGTTGAGCGGCTTGGCCAGGATGAGCGGTTAGTGCTGGAAGCTGCTTCCGCCTCCGGAATGGATTTTTCTACTGTTGCGGTTGCCGCCGGACTCGAAAAGCCCACCGAGTGGGTGGAGCGGCATTGCGAAGAATTGGCCCGCAGTCATCAGTTTCTGTCGCCTGCCTGGCTTGGCGAATTGCCCGGCGGCATTGTTACATCCCGGCACAGGTTCAATCATGTGCTCTATCGCGAGGTCCCTTACAGCCTGATTCCAGCCATGCGCCGGCGGCAGATACATCAGCGAATCGCTGAGCGCGGCGTGGCAATTTACCAGGAGCGGGCCAGCGAGATTGCCGCTGAGTTGGCCATGCATTTTGAGCAGAGCCGTGACTGGCCGCGCGCATTGCAATATCTTATCGAGGCGGCAGGGACCGCTGCCAGGCGGTCAGCGCACCATGAAGCTGCCGAACTCGCCCAGCGAGGATTGGAAGTGCTGACGCTGTTGCCGCAGTCGAACGAACGATCACGTCAGGAAATTACCCTGCGCATGCTTCGAAGCACATCGCTCATTGCCATCAAAGGCTTCGCTGCCGCTGAGATCGACAAGATTTGTGCGCTGGCGGAAGAGATGCGCTGGACGAAAGATCCGTCGCCTCGATTGTTTGACATGCTGGTTCTGCTTGTTTTGTTTTACAAGTTCAGTGGAAAGATAAAATCCGCGGAAGAGACGGCAGAACGGTTGCTTCAGATAGCGGCAACACTCGGCGACTCTGCCTTGATCATGGAGGCGCACCGTGCCATGGGGTCCGCCCTGATCGAGCAGGGCAAATGCGTTGAGGCGCTTGGCCACTTTGATCAGGCTTCCGCCCTCTATCAGACCAATGGCAATCATCCTTACACGCTGACAATTGCACACGATTGCAAAGTAGTATGCGAGTGTTTCGCGGCGCGCGCATTGTGGGCGCTTGGTAAGCCGGATGACGCGTTGCAACGCATGCAGGAAGCCGAGGCTTTTGCCACCCAGCTTTCTCATCCCGCAAGCCGCGTCTTTGTCGCTCACTTTGCCGCTCAACTCCATCAACTCCGTGACGAACCGGAGCTTGCTCACGCACGCGCGAAGGAAGTAGCGAAACTGGCGGACGAGTATGGCCTCGATCTCTGGCAAGTCGTGGGCGATTTCGATTTGGGATGGGCTGAGGCAGCAATAGGGAATGCGCAATCTGGCATTGATCAGATGCAGCGGGGCATAAAAGCTTACAAGGCCGCTGGCGGGAAGTTGTGGTGCCCGCTCTTTTTAGGGCTGATGGCAGATCAACTGGGCAAAGCAGGGAAAGCACAAGAAGGCCTAAGTGCTATCGCAGAAGCCCTGGTCCTGATAGAGGAGACAGGAGAAACGCATTCTCTTCCTGAGTTGTATCGAATCAAAAGAGAGTTGACCATCCAGAGAAATGGGCTTGCAAAAAAGGCCAGCAATCTCTGACGCTAATCCTCGGGAACAGACATCTCGTCGAATTTGGGCTGCCGGTTGTCTTGGCTGTCTCGATATCAACGAAATTCCGTGTGGTCAAAAAATTCATCCGCACTGCAGAAATCGACGACTGGCATTCATTTAAAAGATCTTCTTTTTCCACTTATACAGGTCTATTTTTCAGAGCCCCAGAGCGCCTGGAATCTGAGTCCCATGAAATGCGGAGGGCGGTCGATGATCTGGGCGCATGCTCGCATAGATCACGGGATCGGTAGATCAGGAATTGTGCTGCGAAAACAAATATCTGGCCGCCGCAACCCGCATCCTTCGAGCAAAGATTAAAGGCCGATTGCTCTATCTGATTCGGAAAAGACTACATTAGCCGAAATCGCCCATCGCTTGGGACGCAAGGCTCTGAGCGATGTGGCGCGCTTACCATGACAGGGTTGAGAAACTGAGAGTCGAGCTCACCATAGGCGCAGCAAATTCCTCGCCGCGCCCGGACTGACAATCACTAGCTGGAGCAGAAGCAACTACCGTGGTCCGATCTCACACGGAAAACTTTGGATCACCTTCAACGACTTTGGTATCCAGCTTCGGTGTCTCGCCCTTACGCCATAGTGGTGCATGGAACCTGACGCGATAATTCAGAGGACCGCCGTCGGGGCCTTCTTGCCGATTAACAGGCCGCTCGATGCAGACAAATTCAGTCTCCATGTCATCTTTGCTCACGCGCACCACTGCATACCCGTGCCCGCCTGTATCGACAAATGAAAGATGGGGAGACATTTGCGGATTGGATTGTTCTCTGGCCTTGTTGATGTCGCCGGACTTGACGTATTCCAGGCAGGACCGCACGCCATGCCGCAGAAGCATGTTGAACATCGGCTGCGGGGCCTGGTCCTGGGGCCCTTGTCCAACCCAAAGGGGGCGAAGCGGTTCGTCCTTTGGAAAGCCATATTGATTGGCTTCCCATCCTCCCGGGGCTGAAATGGAGCCGGTGACAAAAGCCAGGCCTACCGGCTCAAACTTCTTGGGTGGCAGAGACTTGGCAGAACGGCCGGCCCAAAAAGAATGGAGGTCGCCTGCCACGGTGGCAAAGCCTGTAATTCCGTGCTCCCGGACGAAATCATAGATCTCGCCTTTTTCCAGGAAGGCAGTCGAA
>DASXKZ010000243.1:0-1901 GCA_036496525.1 Candidatus Angelobacter sp. | reverse complement strand
GCGGACTTTGGTGGACACTATGGCTCATCGGCTATTCAACTACCGCTTCTTACCACTTCTTGTCCGCCGGATTGCTTACCCGAATTTCACGTGGAGACAAAAACTCACGAGTTTCTGTTCGGGCCGCAGTTTACATACCGGGCAGAAATGGTGCAGGCGTTCGCGCATGTTCTGATTGGAGCAGAACACGTTAACGTGAGTAGCAACATTAGTGGACAATTGCCGATTCTTTTCCCCATTCCTCCGCTCAATGTGAGCACTGGCAAAACTGGTTTTGCTACGGCAATCGGAGGAGGATTTGATTTGGGAGGGGACCAGGTTGCGTTACGCTTTCAACCGGATCTGGTGATCACACATCTTTTCAATCGCACTCAGTACGATCCGCGA
Source organism: Candidatus Angelobacter sp. (assembly GCA_036496525.1). Classification (GTDB taxonomy): domain Bacteria; phylum Acidobacteriota; class Terriglobia; order Terriglobales; family Acidobacteriaceae; genus Angelobacter. Next base: position 1,514 of record DASXKZ010000243.1, on the reverse strand, counting down.
ATTAGTGTTGGGGTGGTGGTACGTTTTTAAAGCGGGCAACAAGAATGGCGAACCCTGCGGCATTTGCTCCGCGGGTTCGCCAATCCTAGAAATAAATTAGGCTACTTTCTGTTTGGCATGCTGCGCATAGAACGCCTGCGCCCGCTTTTCCAGTTCTCCGGAGGCGACGTCTTCTTTGTGAGTGGCAATGCTCCAGCTGTGTCCATATGGGTCTACCAGGCTTCCATAACGGTCACCCCAGAACATATCGGCGACAGGCATAAAGCTTTTTCCACCAGCATCAATCGCGTGTTTGTAAGTAGTGTCCACATCGTCCACATACAACATGACTCCGCCGGTACATCCGCCGAGAGTCTGTGGCGATTTAGTCGCTCCCATATTGGGTGATTCATCGGCAATGAAGATGACCGAATCTCCTATCTTTAGTTCTGCATGACCGACTTTTCCGTCTGGAGTCGCGAAACGCATGAGTTCCTTTGCGCCGAATGCTTTCTTGTAGAACTCGATGGCTTGGGCTGCGTTTTTGACTATTAGTTGGGGTGTTGCGGTGTGATAGCCCTCAGGAATTGCTTTGGTTGGCATGGAAATATCTCCTTCGAAATAATTTAGGACAGAGCGGCGAACCAACGCAGATGTTTAGTGTAGTCCTGCAGCGGGTGTGGAAAATCAAATTATTGTAAAAATTGAAATCACTAGGGCGTGCCGTATAGCTGTTTGTATACGCTTTCGTTGCGCAGAATGGCTTGAACGTACTCGCGAGTTTCGGTGAATGGAATGGACTCTACGAATTCTTGCGGGTCGCGATATTTGCCGTAGTTCATCCAGGTTTCCACGCGGTCTGACCCTGCATTGTAAGCAGCCAGCGCGTATTCGAAGGCGCCGAATTTATCTACCATGGCGCGGAAGTATCGCGTGCCCAAGCGCATGTTCACGTCCGGAGTAAACAGTGCTTGCGGAGTGAAGTGTTTGATCTTTTCCTGTTTGGCTACGCCCTTCCCTACTTTGGGAAGCAGTTGCATCAGTCCTACCGCATTCGCTCGCGAAACTGCATTGGGATTGAATTCAGATTCCTGACGGATCAACGAAGCAACCAGGAATGGATCCAGAGCATTGTTGGAAGAATATTTCTTCAGGTCGGTCCAGTATGGACGCGGAAATAATCCTTCCCAATACGGACGCGGCAGTGCCGGCAAATCTACAGCGAAATAAGTAGGGACAGCGCGCTTCAGCATGCGCAACGCCATGTCCGGCCGTCCGGCCTCTTGATATAAGCGTGCTATCTCTGCGGTCAACCAATTGCCTTTTTCTTCAGTGGCCGCAGCTTGCAGTTCGTTGATGGCAAGATCCAACAACGCTCCGTTGGCCAGCAACTCGGCTTTCTGCACGCGCAGATTGTCAGTGGGAATTTCATCCAGCGTGACCTTGGAGCTGCCGGAGATTGGCGGCACGCGATCGAGCAGCGAAATCTGCGGCACATCATCAGTGGTCTTGATTTGCTTCAGCCTTTGCCGCGC
>DASXKZ010000242.1:0-5376 GCA_036496525.1 Candidatus Angelobacter sp. | reverse complement strand
CACGCAAAGTCGGGAGGCGGGCATGGAAAAGACAGAGGCGGCGAGGCCGGCGAGTTGGGCGAGCACAAAGAAGATCTCGGTCTGGAGCATCCGCGCTGCATATTCCAGGCGGTAAAAAGACACTTTGCACGCTATACGCCGGAGATGGTGGAACGTTCCTGCGGCATTCCCAAAGAAAAGTTCCTGGAAGTCGCGGAGGTGTACACCTCGGCTTCAGGACCGGAGAAGACCGGCGCTATTTGCTATGCCGTGGGCTGGACGCAGCACTCCAAAGGAGTACAGATCATTCGCGCAGCCGCGATCTTGCAACTCCTGCTCGGGAATATCGGGCGTCCCGGAGGCGGAGTGATGGCCCTGCGCGGCCATGCAACCATTCAGGGGTCCACTGACGTTCCCACTCTTTATGACATTTTGCCCGGCTATCTGCCCATGCCATTTTTTGAGGAAGATTCAAAAACGCTCGACGCCTATCTCAAGAAGCACACCTCGCAGACAGGCTGGTGGCACAACTTTGATAAGTATGCCGTGAGCCTACTCAAGGCTTGGTACGGAGAGGCTGCAACTGCTGAGAATGAATTTGGCTTCCACTTTGTGCCACGCGTTACAGGCGACCACTCCGAATACGGCTATTGGCTGGATATGGCGGAGGGAAAGCTGGAAGGGCTCTTCGTAATGGGACAAAACCCTGCCGTCGGCTCCGCGAATGGAAGGTTGGAGCGCAAGGCGCTGGCCAAGTTGAAATGGTTAGTGGTTCGTGATTTTGTGGAGACAGAGACTGCTTCATTTTGGAAGGATTCGCCAGAGGTGGAGCGCGGAGAGCTTGATCCGGCAAAAATTCCTACTGAAATTTTCTTTCTTCCTGCTGCCGGCCATGTGGAGAAGGAAGGAACCTTCACCAATACGCAACGACTATTACAGTTTCGCGAAAAAGCCATTGATCCGCCGGAGGATTGCCGAAGCGAGACCTGGTTCATGTATCACCTGGGGCGCAGGTTGAAGGCAAAAGCGGCAGAGCAGCGCAATTCGCGCAACGCTGCGTTGAACGCACTCACCTGGGACTACAACACGCATGGCATTCATGCCGAGCCCGTGGTTGAAGAGATCATTGGCGAGATCAATGGCTATCGCACAGCCGACCGCACGCTGGTTTCCGGATATAAAGAGCTGAAGAGCGACGGCTCAACCGCGTGTGGCTGCTGGATCTACTCCGGCGTGATGCCTTCGCCGAATGAAAATAAGGCTCGTAAGCGTGAGCCAAAGGGCCGCTATGGACACGGATGGGGATACGCATGGCCTAGTGATCGGCGGATTTTGTACAACCGGGCTTCTGCGCGTCCCGATGGGAAACCGTGGAGCGAGCGGAAGGCGCTGGTGTGGTGGGATGCCGACCAGAAAAAATGGACTGGCCATGACACTCCTGACTTTACACAGGAAAAGCCACCGGATTATCAGCCCGCAAAAGACGCCAAGGGAGATGACGCCATTGCGGGCGACAAGCCTTTTATTATGCATCCTGACGGCGTGGGCTGGATCTGGGTTTCCAGCGGATTGAAGGATGGTCCGCTGCCAACCCATTATGAGCCGCTGGAAAGCCTGGTGACGAACCCGCTTTATCCGGAACATGGCACGAATCCAGCAGCAGACAAGAAAGAGAGCGCGGACAATCCCTACGGCCACGAACAGGATGAGCGCTTTCCTTACATACTGAGCACGTATCGCCTTACAGAGCATCACACAAGCGGCGCCATGAGCCGCTATCTGCCGCACCTCGCGGAGTTGCAGCCGGAGCTTTTTGCTGAGATATCGCCGCAATTAGCGGCAGAGATCGGCCTGGAAAATGGCGACCACATGGTGATCACAACAATGCGCGGAATCGTGGAGGCGCGGGCGCTGGTTACTGAGCGCAATAAGCCGCTGATGATCGATGGCGAAATGAGAAATACTATCTGCCTGCCCTACCAGTTCGGATACAAAGGCGTAATCACCAGCGATGTGCCAAATGATCTTCTGGCCATTTCAGAAGAGCCAAATGTGCGCATCATGGAAACCAAGGCGCTGGTGTGCCACGCGCGCAAAGGACGCCTGCCCCGAGGCAAGCAGGCATTGGACGTCTGGAACTCAGATCTACGGAGGGCGGCATGAGCACAACAGCGTTCCTTACCGATTCAACTTTGTGCATCGGCTGTAAAGCCTGCGAGGTCGCCTGCAAAGAATGGAACCAACTCGGCGCAGACGGTTACGAGTGGAGCGGCTTTTCTTACGACAACACCATGGCGGTTGGCCACTCCACGTGGCGGCATGTAAAGTTCGTTGAGAACACGCCCAAGATCGGCCTCGGCGGAAACGCGGCAGAGCAGTTGCCGGCCTGGGGATTCTCTTCTGACGTTTGCAAACACTGCGAAGTAGCGGGCTGCCTGCAAGCCTGCCCTACCGGCGCGATTGTGCGCATGGATTTTGGCGCAGTTTACATCCAGCCGGATATCTGCAATGGCTGCGCGTACTGCGTTGTGAGCTGCCCATTTGGCGTGGTGGAAAGGAATGAAGACGATGGCAGGGCGTTCAAATGCACCTTTTGCTCTGACCGGCAAAGCGCAGGCTTGCAACCGGCGTGCGCCAAGGCGTGCCCAACGGAATCGATCAAGTTTGGGGAGCTTGATGCGCTCAGAGGAGAAGCTAAAGCAAGACTTGAAGTATTTAAATCGCGCGGTGTGGATGATGCGGTAATTTACGATCCGATTGATACGAGCGTGAAAGGCATTCACGCGATGTTTCTGCTTCGAGGAGATCCGCGTGCCTACAATCTTCCGCCGAATCCTGAGGTTCCCACCACCTATTTGAAAAAAGGATGGCAGTCTGCCGCAGTCGCGGCCGGCGCAATGCTGGGCGCGACCCTTCTGGCCTTTCTTGGAGGCAGGCGATGAGCCGAGTTCCCTTGCCCGAATTGCCGGGACGCATACCAGATTCACAAAGTGAGCTACGGCTGGCGGCGATCCGCCGCGAGGCTGCAGAAAAAGGCACGGTATCTGCGCAGGGCGTTGTGCCTGCGGGCGCGCCATTCCCCAAGGCTACGCCAGAAACCGGATACTACGGCGTCCCGCTGCTAAAAGAACCTCAGTGGAAGCCGGAAGTGCCGCTGTATTTTTTTGTAGGTGGGGCGGCGGGTGCATCGGCCGTGATCGCAAACATGGCGAACTGGCTTTCCGACGATCGCGAACTGGTGCGCAATGCACGCTGGATGGCTGCCGGCGGAGGCGCTCTGTCTTCAGTGTTATTGATCAAAGATCTGGGCATGCCTTCGCGATTTTTGAATATGCTGCGAGTCTTCAAACCTCAAAGCGCCATGAGCATGGGCGCGTGGACGCTCTCAGCCTTCTCCAGTTTTTCCGCGGCATCGGCATTTGCAAATTTAGCGCAGCAGAAGCTGGGCAAGTCTCTTCCGGTAGCAATCATTGAGAATGCCGCCAGCGCGCTCGCCGCTGCCACTGGGGTGGTCATGTCGAGCTACACCGGCGTCCTGATCGGGGCGACGGTGGTCCCGGTATGGAATCAGAACGTAAGCACCCTGCCGCTTCATTTTGCGGCGTCAGGAGTGAACTCTGCGGTTTCCGCTCTTGAATTGTTGGGTTCTGAGAACAGCACAGCGCTCAATTTGCTGGGCATAAGCGCTTCAGCTTACGAGATATATGAAGGCATTGAGTTGGAGACCAAGCGTAACCGCGTGAACGAGCCTCTGCGCCAGGGCTGGAGCGGTGCTATGGTCCGTGCAGGCGGAGTGCTCTCCGGGCCGGTGCCGATGGGGTTGCGAATTGCTTATGCAGTCACTGGGAATTTAAAGCTGCGCCGTGCGGCCGCATGGTCAAGCATTGCAGGATCATTGCTCACTCGCTTTGGTTGGGTGCAGGCAGGAAGATCGTCCGCACGAGACCACCGCATTCCTTTGGAACTGCCGGAAGGAACAAAAGAGGTCAGAAAGACCAGCCATCAGATCGTGTCGCAGAAGTCGGCATAGAGATTCGGAATTGAATCGGATGATACCGAAAAAAATCGGGAGTTGTCTGGGCTACGGCTGAGGGTTTCCGGGATGGCAGGCATGGTTGAGATACTGCTCGGCGTCCTGACACAGCATCTGGCATTTATGGCAGCGAATCGGGCCTTTGACAACAGCTTTGGGACGGGAGGCCGGAGGAGTGTTCACATTGGGGGGAGTCATCCCTTAAAGCTACGCGCTCAAAGGCAGTGCTGCAACACGAATCGACATGGCCGCGATATTTAGCGAGGTTTTTTCGAGGGGGCAAGGCCCGCTGTGCGGTGTAAGTTGAGATCGCCGGTATTATTTCGTTAGGTTTCATGTCGGCCAGATGGTATACTAAGACTTCCCGTTAAGTGATTCACCAACGGTTAGCGAGCCGGTCCAGCCTCAAAGCGACAACCCACCTCACAAATACCAGTCAATCTTCTTCAGCAGGAATATCAAAAAACAAAGGAACAACTACAAATGGAACAAGGAATTGTGAAGTGGTTTAACGACGCAAAAGGATTTGGATTTATTACCCGGAACAGCGGCGATGGAGACGTGTTTGTGCACTTCTCCGCGATCCAGTCCAGCGGTTTCCGCAGCTTGCCGGAAGGCCAGGCCGTGGAATTCAACGTGACCAAAGGCCCCAAGGGCCTGCAGGCTGAAAACGTAAAAGTTCTGTAAGAACCAAATCACTGCCCGGATGCTTTTAAGCTCCGGGCAGTTCTGCGTTTGGGGGCAGATCGTTTCCATCGGCGCCAATGGCTTGCCGCCACACAAAAGGCCTACCCGATCTCACTCGTCCGCTAAACCATTTGCTTAAACACCTGCGGGAGACTAGTCTTGAAGCAAGGTAGTCGCTCTCTGCATCGCATCTCTGGATTTATCACTCCACTCTCGCGATGGCACACCACACAACTGAAATCCGGAGTCGTGTCCTCAGGGTGGATACCGTTTAGGAAAGTTGGCTTCTATGGATCCGAGTACGATTTGCCTCAGCGCGTTTGTCGCCCTGATTTCAACGGTCGCACTATTTCGGATTTACAAAATGAATTCGTTCAGGGTAAAAGCGGTGAGCTACAGATCGCAAACCATGTGTCAGGCTTGCCACGCCATTACGGCACGGGCAGAGGCTAATTGCCAGCGTTGCGGCAAGCCGCTACGCGCGTTATGAATCACGGTCGCGCACTTCCCTGCTTAGCTCCCACGCCATGCGCCGGTCTGCCATGCGAGTAAGTGCCAAGAGTTTTTCATTATCCACTGGCGTGTTGATGCTGCTGGGCGGCGCCGCATGGCTATGCGCCCGGGCCATTCCGAAATGCACTCATGGCGAGAAGAGTTATTCCTTCCCCATCACCAGG
>DASXKZ010000241.1:0-7309 GCA_036496525.1 Candidatus Angelobacter sp. | reverse complement strand
AAGCGTCGCGTCTTCATAGCTGATCAGTTCGCCATCCACATAACAAAGCGTGCGGAAGTTGTCGCAGTCTGATTGCGTGCCGGAATTCAGAATCCCGTTCGACTGCGTTAGATCGACGGCTAGCGTATGCGTTGTGTCAGGATCGGCAGCCGATACCAGTTGCGCCGTCAATACGCCCATCCGCGAAGGCCCGTACATCTTGCCCATCTGCACGTAATTGCTGTTGTCTGGCGATATCCAGACGGAAGCGCCGCCCCAATCCTGATTCACCGCCACGCCGCCGGAAGTGTACGCGCCGCTGCCGATGGATCCATTCAGCGTGAAGTTGTTTGGATCAACCACGGTAACAGTCCATGTGCCGTTCGCCGCGGGGACTCCACCAACTCCTGAGATGGTGGTTTTCTGTCCAGTCTTGTAGCCGTGATTTGTGGCCGTGATCTGGATTGGCGAAGGCGCCAGAGGCGGCGGCGCAGGGTACGTTACCGCCGTGATTGCCACCGTTGGTCCACAAACGCCGAGCCACACTTCGTAATTCCCGGTCAGGCTCAAGCGATCATTCGCTTCAAAAATAATCGGCGTGCTGACCGCGCCCGGATCTGAATTTGCTTGCGTAATGAATCCTGCGCCGGGCTGATGTGGGTAGAGTGTTGGCGTCGCCGTTCCCCAGGGAAAGTCTTCACAATCCACTTCCAGCTTGCCGGAATCGTCTTCCCGCATAGCCGTGATCCGGACCGGCTTTTTGTTGTATCCCAATTCAGGGATAGTGAGCGTGACCAGGTCCATAGGCTCAAGCAGGTTGAATTGCCAGCCCAGAGAGAACGTATATGTAGCGCGGATCTCCACTGATCGCTTGCGCAACAGATTGGCGGCAAACTTTGCCACCGTGGTTGTGGTGATTGAGTGCGCCTGCACCGGTGACGCCTTACGCAAACCGTAAAGCGCAATCATGGCATCGTCCTTGTCCTCTGCAACGTCTGGGTTGTAATCATTGGCGCGATTGGCAAATTCGATGGAGACAGAATTCATCACGTCCGCCACCGATGGGCGCTTGATCACCACGGGCGTGAGAAGATCACTGCTGGTGAGGTCATAGATGGGCGATGTATTAGGAATGAACGTTGCCCCGTTGCCCACTGCGGTCGTATCGCCATAGGGAATGATTTTTAGAACGCCTTCACTCCAAACTGCCGCTGCGTTGGTGATGTCGAGAATTTCCTGTATCCAGTCACTTGCGGCTTTTTGCGCATCCAATACGGGCGAAAGAAACAGCCCATTACCATGGCCGTCGCCCGCGGTGCAAAAATTCCGGTATTGCGTTAGATCTCCCGGAGTCACCGCCCCTGCCAGTCCATAAAACTGATTGGCCAGAAGATCGGCAATAATCGCTGAAGGCTCTGCATCGGCAATGCCCGCGCCAAACGTGATGGCGCTCAGCACTTCAAAGCTCAAATTCGGCAGGGTACCGGATTCGCCCAGGTCCATGGCGGACGCAGCGACGTAAGCGATGCCGTTATAGCCAAGGTCCTGCCCGGGATGCTGCGACGTGAGATAGCTCCACGGCGTCTGCGGACGCGAGCCGAGAAACAGCGTAAGACTCAGCTTTTGTTGTGGCTGACCATTGGAGTTGGAATCCGGAACTGAGTAGACATAGGTGATGGTCATCACCCTGCCGGCATCGGCGGCCGAAAAAGTAAAGACTGCGCCGGATTGCGTGAACTGCCCTGCGCCGGGGGAACTTCCCACCTGAGTCATCGGCGTTTGCTGTGTGCCATTCAATGGAACTGGGCCATCGGAACCGAAATCGTTTGGATTGAGGCTGAACGCATCCCCGCGGCTTATACCTTTGTGGGAATGGAATACTCCCGTTCCTGGAGGCGTGACCGTAATTCCTCCTCCGCCGCCCGGAACCGTAAATGGGACCGTGGCGGTGATCAGCGTCAACTTTCCTTTGGTGTCCCAGACATTATGGATGTTGAGGATTGGCCCCTGACACAGCGCCATCGCTACTGCGGTTTGATACGTGTAAGTGGTGTTTGAAATTGCATTGCCACCGCCTGAGCCCAGCCCTTTGCCGCCGACCTTAGTGGTGGACGTGTGCGGAATCGCCGCGAAATCGCCAGCCCAGATCAGCCGCGCTGCAATGCGGTTCTGCCCGTAGAGAATTGGGATCACCTGGCCATATGAGCTGGTTTGCACGCGCAACGCGGAAAGCAGATTCGGTTTTGCCGCAAGAGCGTTCTTTCCGCCGCCTTTTCCGCCCATCAAAGCCATACGCCGACCCTCGTCTTTTCTGCTGTTTATAAGTTGACTGTCATCGGTGAATCGTCGTTGAGCCGATTCGCCGCTTCCATTGCTGCTCCTGGCCGCACTTCAAAACATTTGTGTTCCCTGCCCAGCAGTTCGCCATCGCGCAAAGCATCGCTCAAAAGAACGCCGTGGGGAATGTAGGCATGGATTACGATCGGCCAGCTCACCACAATAGCGCCATGTGAGAACGTCCGCCCAACGCGAAATACAATGAAATCTCCTGGCTGCGGAGGCGTTTGAATTTCCGTCACAAACTTTTCAATTTCATTCAAGTAGAGTTCTTCGCTTCGGTGCAGATGCCACTGGACCGAGTACTGCGGCGGCCTGTATTCTCGCGGCAAGACGCCGCACTCCTGATACACAGCCAGTGGGAACATAGCGCAATCCGCGCCCGCGCCTTTTATCCGCGCATGATGGTGATATGGCGTGCCTAGCCAGTCTTTGGCTGCGCGCACAATATTGCTCCGCTGCTCGGTTGTCAGTCGTTGCATTTGGCAGTCCTCCTAAATAGCGGTTTCCGGAGCAGGCACGTAAGGAAAGCCCTCAAAGTTGACCAGATTGGAAAATTTTGGTGATGCACAGGTAGCTTGAGTTTTGTCGCATCCCGGATAAGCGATAAACGTATCTCCCGCGCTTGGCAGGAAAGGCAGCGGCGAATTGAAAGTAAAAAACTGGTTGGGCGCGCCAAAGTATGTCTTCACCGCTTTGACTAACCCTGCGTTCGCGCCTGACGTGAAAACAACCTGCCCATTGTCGTAGTAACCGTCGCCTTTCGCCGAAAGGGAGAGCAGCTTATTAACAGTGCTTCCGGCCTGCACCACATTCGCCTCCGCAAAGCTGGCCTTGATCAATCCACAACGTGCATCAAACAGCGTATTTGTGCAGCCTGGCTGCAGAATCACTGCCGGTAGCTGCATACTCAGGTAAGCCGTGCCGGCATTGACTGACAGCTTGGCCGAAGAGCGCGTAAGTTCGTCCAACGCGCCGATGAAGCCGGAAAACCTGATAACAGTGCCAATCTGATTTGAAGCGGAATCCATGAACAGACGGTCAATACGAAACGCAGCGCCATCGAACAGTCCCTGCCCAATAGCTTGCAGGATCGGCACGCCGTTAATGGGGTCGGTCAGGCTGGCTTCGATCGTGACCTCCAGCGTCGCCACGTCCATGCCGAGCTTTTCTTCTATCGCCGATCGGGCGATATTCGGCGGGCCGGTCAGGAATGTATTTCCCAGCACCGCCAGGTTTGTGTCCCAGCTTGTATAGCGCAGCGCTGTGCCGTTCTTGAGAGTAATGGTGTAAAGATCGGCCATGCGGATTTCTGTTGCGCTCTGGAGCCACGTGACCAGGTTGTTGCCGCCGATATTTGTGGGTGTTTTCATATATTTTTTTCCAAAGGCTCGAACCCTGAACTTGCCCGAAGAGAAGCCCTATCGCCGCGATGGGTCAAAAGGCAACGATTTCCCAGTGCAATACTTAGCTGCCACGAAAAGGTCCGGGGGCCGCGCGAGCTTATACAGCAAGCAGAAATAAAAAGCAGCCCGGTAAGGGCTGCTGCGTCTGAATAATGTTCGAACTTGTTATTTCAAATCGACATCTCCCCACACATACCATGGGCGATGATCAATCTCGTCATTCAACGCATGTAAATCCTCCGTCAGCTTACTCAAACACGGAAGAGTCTTGCAGTTTGGCACCTGCGATGTTAGTTCTTTGAATCGCTCACGTTTATCGTGAAGCCATATTTGCCGCGGCACGATTAGCGATGCCACCAGTAAGACTATGATGCCGGCTACCAGTTCCCATCGCTTCATATTCCTAACGGCCCGCTTCCGCTTTTAGCAGCCGACGCCAAACGATCCGCATCCGCTTTAACGCTGCATATATGTTCCCGAATCGCCTTCACATCGTTTGAAATGCTGAATAGCCGCAGCAGTGCAAATAGAGCAACCACGCTGATCAACAGCGCCAGAACGTAAACCAACTCCTCCATAATCGGCCTCCAAAGGCGGAAATCTTACCAGAGTAGCGGCTTTGGGCCAAAAACTTTCTTTAGCCAAGGGCCAATAGCTAATGGCCAAGTGCGCGTTACTTACGCACTGAAATCAACTGGACTTCCTTGCACTCATACAGGTTGAAATAAAAGTTGCTGAACTCGATTCCCTCACGCGTTCCGCTGGCAGAACTGCCTCGCGACGTTCCGGCATCAAAGCGGACGCGATGCAGGAAAGTAAAGTCCGCCGTGATGGCATGCCCTGCTGCCGGCGCAGCTGTAAACTGCACCAGGCCGTTGGTGATCGTGTAAGTATTGGTGGCTTGCACCGTTCCGTTATCGTAGACAGTCGCTGTTTGGTTGGCCGGATTCTGGCAAGCTTCCAGAAAACCGCCGTAATTCCGCACAAGTTGAAAATTCCTGGTCACGCCGTCCCCGGTGCCGATGGGCTGCCCTGAATACACTGAATCCTCAAGCCGCTGCGTCAGGTCGCTTTCGTTCAGCAGAAAATCATCAAACTGTCCGCCGCGGGCCAGAAAAAATCCGACCAGAGTCTCCAGCGGCGTCTGCTCGTTTTCGTCTCTGGAGCGGGGATCATTCAACAGATACTCATAGGCCAGGGTGAACTCCCAGATAGGATTCTGGAAGTTTTGCACTCTCACTTCGCGGCCCGCAAGTGACGATTGGATCTCCGTTGAGAACGTGGGATTCTTGGTAATTGTCCAGCCCAGTCCCCGAACTTTGGGAAACAGAAGGTTGCTCATCTGACTCCTTTCCGCTTGAGCGCTCGCGTTACCTCATTGGCGATCATGTTGCTGTACCGGCGGATGTGCGACTGGAATGAGGAAGCGTCTACTGCACTGACGGAATGATTGACGACTACCGTCACGCCTCCGCCGCCTCCGCTTCCAATCACATTGCGCATTTGATTGGCGATTCCGGCCGGCAGCACCATTTCCTGCGGATGCAACATGGTGAGCTGATTGTTGGGAACGTAGTACTGACCACCCTCGGCGGAAGCCATGGCCCCAAAACCCAGCACTGCGGTGTAGGTTCCGGCTGCCAGCAATCCGGCAATAACGGGTCCAAGAGGCGCTTCCGCTTCGTACACTCGTGAAGCTGCCGCTGCTGCGCTGTGATGAATTTTGGCAATCGCATCAGCCAGGCTTATCCCTTTTGATTCGGCTGCTGCGGAAGCATCCGCCGCCACCTCGCCTTCTTTTTCTGTTGCATGTATCACAAGCATGGCTACGTGATGCTCAACCCACTTCAGCATCATGTCTGCCAGCTTTTGCACCATGGAAACGACCATATCCGACCACATGTTTTGCCAAGCTTTAGCGAAGCTCTCTGTTCCCTTGAGGAAGCCGCTGATGGATTGATCCATGGCGCTCTTGACCTTGGAGAAGAACTGGGTAAGATTCTTTTCCTGTAGCCTCAAACTGTCAGTCTGTGCTTTGGCCGCAACCAGTTCGCCTTGCGCCTTAATCTTGTCGATCTGATTCTGGATTTCCTGAACCTTCTTCGGGTCTTTATCCCAAAGCGCCTGGCGCTGCTGCTGATAAAAGATTTCCAGTTGCAGCTCATCCTGTTTCGCCTTCGCAATCAACGCTATTTCCTGTTGCTGGCTAATTTTGCCTTTTTCAAAGTCTTGCGTGATGAGTTGGATTTTGGTTTCGCTGGCGATCTTAGCGACTTCAATCTGGCCTTTGTATCCCTCGTCCCAGGTCTGCAACTGCTCATTGGCGGCTTTAATGACTGCGTCGTTTTCAGCTTTAATGGCGGCAAAATCTGCCGCCATTGTTTGCTGATTGCCCTTTTCGTCGATTGAAATAATGGCCGAGGTGGTCGTATCTACCGTGGTAACTTTGCTTTTCTGCGTTTTTTCGAATGCGGCCTTACTCCTCTGTGCTTCAGTATCTGCCTCTAATTCGGCGGCGTGCTGCTCTCGGAACGCCTCTTTGAGATTGCGCATCTGGGCGAGAAGGAGTTTTAGATGCTGTTGGGCAACTCCGAGCGCGTCAGTGATGCCGGGTATTGCCTTCTCGTTGCCCAGCGCATTAATGAGGTTGGGGTCCGCAGCGTTCTCTTTCGCCTGCCTCAGATCTCCCGTGAGCGTATACACCGCGTTGCTGGCGTCTTTCAATTCGGATTCCAGCTTTGCGATATCGATCGCGGTCTTCTGCGACGCGGTTTTGCCCATCTTCTCGAATTCGTCGTCTAACTTTTTGATATCCGTTGCATAGCCCGCAATAACTTGATTTGACGATTTGATCTGGGCATCCAGAGCCTTTTGCTCGTCCGTATAGATGAAGGTGTCCGCGATTAACTTGCTCAGCTTGTCGGTTACATCGGCAATGACCTGAACAAAGGCGATGATTTCAGCCGGGCTAAACGCCAGGCCGAGCTCGATCCCCAAGGTTTTACTCAGTTCGCCAAGAGACTTGAATGCGCCCGCCACATCGCCATCGAGAACATGGCTTAGAGCTTCGGCAGCTTCTGTGCCTTCCTTCAGAGAATTGTTGACCTGCTGGAGCGCTTCTTTCGCTCCAGACGGGTCGGCCTTGAGCTCGATGGTGACGGTTTCGGACATAACTGTGTCTCTCCAGACTGGTTTCACTGCAATAAAAAAGCAGCCCGGAGGCTGCCTATGAAAGTTTGAACAAGGACAACTACTCGTCCAGGACCCAGCCGTCGCCGGACTTCTTCAGCATTGCTTTTCCGGGGCGAGGCGTAACGCTTTGAACCATGTCCGCCAAATTGAACGTTGGGTTTGGTCGGCGATGCAGTTCCACTTCTTGTAAATTGGCATTTACTTCAATCAGGTCGGGCTGGGTCAAGTTGTCGACCAATTTGACTCCTGACCACTCCAGCGTCCATTTCCATGTGTATTCGACTTCGGTCTTCTGACTGGTTATTTCGTAAATATTCTGAATCTCCGCCACGGCCTTTGAAGCAACCGTGAAAAAAAAAGCCACCGAATCACACCCGTCTCTGACGGTGTGCTTA
>DASXKZ010000240.1:0-2984 GCA_036496525.1 Candidatus Angelobacter sp. | reverse complement strand
TCTTCACCCATTTCAATCAGCGTCTCCAGTTCCTCATCGCTCAAGCGCGCACGGGTGCGCAGATGCCTGGGCGTGAGAAGATCAACCACGAAAGCGCTGACTGTCTCCAGTCCGCGACCCATGCGGTCCAACAATGGCATTGATAATTTCAAGGTGAACGCGCCGATCGCTGAGAGCCTGTAAGGCGCCGAAAGCGCCAGGAGTTTCGGAATCAAATCACAGAGCAACACCACGACAGCAAAGATCGCAATGCCAGCCAGCCACTGGGGAACGCGTCCTGCCAGCGGGCCCTCCCACAGAAAGAGAAGGCACAACACAACCAGGATCAGATTTACCAAGCCGTCGCCCAACAGCAGAACATTGAGAACACGACGCGGATTCTCCCGGAAAAGTTTTATGAATTTTGTGAGCCCCGCATGATGCACTTCCAGGCGGCGCAATTGATGTGGCTTGAGCAGAAAAAGCGCCGTCTCCACTGCGGAAAAGAGTGCCGAGCACAAAATCAACATTGCGATGGCGGCCAGCAACGCGGCCAGGGTAAGACCGGTCATTTTCTGTGGGACGGCGTCGCGCGCCGCAGGGGTCGCCTCTCCCTCGCGAAGGAGAGGGGGCGGGTGAGATTGTCCTCGGAAGAGCTGGTAGTTGGTGGCTTGCTCATTCTCTGAGCTGCCATCAAATTAAGCTTTCCATGAGTAAAGGCGAGAGGATTTCGCAATTGGTAGCTGAGTTAGCTGAGGGCGTCGATCTGGGTGAGACAGAAGTCGCAAAAGACCCATTTTACCGCGCGTTTTTCCGTTGCTGGAACGAACAACGCTACTATGAGGCGCACGACGTGCTCGAACAGCTTTGGTTAAAGAAGGATTCAAGTGACGCGGATTTCTTTAAAGGCTTGATCCAGGCAGCGGGCGCTTTCGTTCATCTTCAAAAACAGTTTGAACACCCGTTGCACGTGAAGCATGGCAGGCGTTTGCGTCCCGCGGTGCGCTTGTTCCGGCTCGCTGAGAGGGAACTTTCACCGTTCGGTCCGCGGCATCATGGGCTGGATATCACCGCATTTTGCCAACTCTTACATTCGTCCGCCGATCAGATCGTCGCGTCCGATTATAAAACCAATCCCTGGTCACCTCACGCTGCGCCGAAGCTGGAGCTCAGGTAGGAACATCGCTCTGCGCTGTCCGGACGACGCAGCGCGCCAGCACGATGATGATGATATTTGCCTGTCCGTTGTTCAAGCTACTCAACGTCAACGGCACAATCGGGAACCACAACCCCAACGTCGCAAAGAACAATCTCGACTTGGCGGCAGTCACCAAACAAAGCAACCGGGGTCGGCTGCGAAAAGCAATCAGTTTTAGGATTCCGGTGGAACTCAGCAGCCTCATATCACTTCAAGGTCCGACCTCAAAAAGGATCATCTCGCGTTTGGTATAGTCCGTGGCGCGAGCGATTGGATGCGCTTTTCGCGGCGCCCACTTTTGCGTTGACGCTGCTTCCGCTTCAGTATCGGCGCGGACGAGGAAATAATGTGTTTCCTCAGGCAGGTCCGCGACGCTGCTCACATACTTGAGCGGCGCTTTTATATAGAAAAGTACCGGCACATAGCGTGGATTGACTGAATAAACTACCTCGTCGCCTGGCAAGGCGGCGTTAATTGTAGCGGCGGCTTTTGTGACCCGCTGCCTGCCGCGCAGAGCAAGCGCGGTGAGCGGATAGCCGATTCCGCCAACTACTAGCCCAAGTCCAATGAAAGCGGTTACCACTTTGGTAAACGGGTTCTCGCTCGCGACACCTATTTTCCCCGGCCAATGCAGCGCGCCATCGGCATAGCTCATCGCCAGCAACCACGACGCCGGGACCAAGTACGGCATGCTGTATCGGGCAACTCCTCCGGGCACGAGGTTTACAATAAGAAAGGGCAGCACTGTCCCCCAGGCGAGCGCATGAGCAAGGTGCCGTTGATTGTGATCCCGAAATTTTGAAGATCGCAGAAACGGCAACAGAACAAGCCACGGCAGGAAATACACGAGGCTGCGCGGGATATTTAACGTCCAGTTCACAAATTGGAACTCAGTGCCTTTCAGTCTTTCAGTGAATTGGATCGACCAGTAGTGCGTCGCCAGGTGCATTGTTGTTTTTCTGGCAAAAGGAATGGCCCAGGCGGCAAAAATGCCGAGCATGATTGCAAGAGCGACGAAATGCGCAGGGTGAAGCAAAAGTCGCCAATTTTTGTGCTGCCAGACGACAGCCAGCACGATCGCATAGAAAAATACAAGAAGGGTGGGCCCCTTCGCGAGCATGCCAAGCCCAAGAAAAATCGATGCCGGCACCCAAATGAGCCACGCGGACTTCTTTTGAGTCCAAAAGCTCAGCCAAAAAATGATGGCCAGCCCGCAGAGCGAAACGTAGAGCCCCTCGATCTCGATCAAGCGGCCTTTTTCAATCATGCCGATATTCGTCAACCAGATCAGCGCTGCGGCCATCGAGCCCGTGGGACCAAGGCTCATGCGCGCGATGGTGACAAAAGCAATCGCCACCGCAAGCACAGCAAGCGCCGAAGGCAGGCGGGCCGTCCATTCATTTCGCGCGCCAAAAAATTTAAATGACCCCGCCACGAGCCAGTTTACCAGCGGCGGCTTTAGGAAATACGCTCTGCTGCCCACTTGCGGCACAACATAATCGCCGGTCTTGAGCATCTGGATGGCCGGCAAAATCCGGCGCCCTTCTTCTCCCTTGATGGCCAAACCCCCGAGCGCAGGAAGATAAACCACCGCCCAGACCAGGAGCACGATTGCCAAAGCTCGCATACGCGAATTCATCGGATGCTGGATGTTGGACATTGCGAGTTTAACGTCAAATCAAACCGGCCCGTAGCTTGACGAGCAGGCTTCACAAAGTTATCCTTAGTGTCTAGTCCGCGCGCTGATCGGAGTGGGAACTGGCGTCCCACTCTTTTTAGTCTGCGGGCTGCATGTTTTTATGAACGC
>DASXKZ010000239.1:0-15283 GCA_036496525.1 Candidatus Angelobacter sp. | reverse complement strand
CCGCTCCAGTCCCGATCCTATTCTGGGGATCGGACCTGGAGCTGTCAGATATCCAGTCACTAAACGTGAAGGATGTCTGGAGACAGTTCGTGAAGGATGTCCCGGCACTTTACACCTGAAGGCCTGCTCCACCCCGTGATGGTCTACATTTACACTGAAGACGGTCTAAAGACCACCGATACAAAGCAGGCTAAAGATCAGCCGATCCAGAAAACAGGTAAAAGCAGACAAGCGCCGGGCCTTTGTATTGCCCAGGCCGCGTTGCCACGATAGGGTTCCCTCGCTGCGCTCGGGACAAGGCAAAAAATCAGCCGGAGAACTTGTCCCCGGCTGAACCTCAGTCATTATTTAGGAGAGAGTGTTTACGACGCGCTGCGGCGCGGACGAATGCTCAAATCGCGCACCTGGGCCAGCAGGCTGGAGCGCTGCATCGGGTCCAGCTTGTCCAGGCATTGAATGATCTCAGCAATAAACTCGTCATGCATCAGGTCGGCAATGTCGTCTTCCAGCGACCGGCTGGAGCCTTTGAGCAGATCGGCCATGGAAACTTCCAGAGCAGTCGCCAGCCGCTGCAATGAAGAAAGAGTTGGCATGGCTTTTTCATTTTCAATCTTTGAAACGTATGTGCGCGGCACGGACATGCGCAGGGCAAGCTGGCGCTGGCTCAATCCGGATTTTTGCCTTAGCATACGGATGGCTGACGCTACCTGAAGATGGGAATGATGTCCGTTTGACGGAGGCTCGACCGGCGCCTGGACCTCAAGGATCGGCTCGGGCTCATCCTCGTCCAGCGACGTGCGGCATTTTCTGCAAAGATTGTTATTGGTCCTGAATTGGACTAAATGACAATGGTCACAACGTACAACTTCCCGGGAATCGACGGGCGCCAGTGCTGTTGCCATGGATGTTTCGGAGTTGCCAGAGCGGGCAGTATCTCCAAAAAACCTTACCTCTGGGGTACGTGTAACTCCCGTAGTCTCAGGCATGAACTCACAATTGTCAATAACAAATTTAGGTAAAAACCAGCATTAATGGTAAAAAATAGGTGAATAAATAGAGAAAACAGGTATAAAACAGGATAAAACCATGGATCAAGTGACCGGAACCAATCTCGATCGAAGCCAAGCCTGGGGCCTGCTCTGCGAATATACCCAGTCAGAAAGCCTGCGCAAGCACATGCTGGCCGTGGAGGCTTGCATGCGCGCTTATGCCCGCAAGTTTGGCCAGGACGAAAACAAGTGGGGCATCACCGGCCTGCTGCATGACTTTGATTATGAAAAATATCCTACGCCGGCTGAGCATCCGTTCGTGGGCAACAAGATTCTTGAAGAACGCGGCTATCCGGAAGATGTGCGCCGCGCCATCCTCTCCCACGCCGACTACAGCGGCGTGAAGCGCGAAAGCCAGATGGAAAAAACGCTCTATGCCTGCGACGAGGTTTCCGGGTTCATCACCGCGTCCGCGCTCGTCAAGCCGAACAAATCATTGGCTGAGGTGGAAGCAAAGTCCGTCCGCAAAAAGATGAATGACAAAGCTTTTGCCCGCAGCGTGAACCGCGATGACATCATCAACGGCGCTGCTGATCTGGGCGTCGATCTGGAAGAGCACATCGCATTCTGCATTGAAGCGATGAAAGGGATTGCGGGCGAGTTGGGACTGGCGGGAGGTTCTGTATAATATCCCGACCCTGAGCTTACCGAAGGGGAGGGAGCCCTACTGTGACGCTACTCGCTGCGGCGCAAGGAAGGAACGTTAATTGTCCAGGGCACGAATGAAACTCGTGCCCTGACACTTGTCTCGCGCAAAGGTGCAAAGGATGCTATGTCAAATCCCCTAACTCAGCACAGCACCATCCGCAGTACAAGGCCGACAACTCGCAGCAGACTAGCCTGCTGACCGGGCGCAAGTTGCGAGATTGTTGAAAAATGCGATGGCAGTAAGGACTAAGGCCGCCTGAGCGAATAGGGCCCCAAATATTACCCACATGGCGGGCTGAGACAGGAAGGGGACCGCCGAGACGAGCGCCACGATCACGCAAGCAGTGGCTTGAATGCCAAGGACGGTGCCTACAGCTATTAGGACACGGCGGATGTTACCGCTTTGCCCGATGCATCGCTTACCCGTACAGGCGTCTAGCACGTTAAGAGCGTTGATTGCGAAACCACACCACAATACCGCTATACCTGTAAGGCCAGCAGCAGTGAACATAATGGGCGGGGCTAGATAGGGCCATAGTGACACATTGAAAGCGATAGCAATGCCGATGGTAATTGCTGCCGCGCTGATGGTTGCTGCGATTCCGATTAACCAGTTGCGAACTGGATCTGGATTACACATAGACGACCTCTTTCTATTTGACGTGATGAGAATTCATGCTTGTTTCAACCCAAGAAACCTTTCGCTGGTTCCTCAGAAACCTAGAGCCAGTTGGCTTCCTTGTGTTCGTTGTGCATATTGCCGTTGCAGCAACAAGACATCAATCCTCCTGAACTCCGCTGGGACTCCGGTCTGGATAATTTGGCAACTGCATCAAGAGTCAAGACTTACGAGGAGAGATCCTCAATTGACGGGGCCGCTGCTGACGTTTATAGTGAGCGTGCTTGTGTCCAGTTCGTCGCAATCTCCGCAAGGTTTACGGTTCGGTATCTTTGAGATCGATCTGGACGCCCGTGAACTGCGGAAGAACGGGCTCAGGGTCAGGCTTCAAGACCAGCCCTTCAAAATACTGGCGGCCATGGCTCGCCGCGCTGGGGAAGTGATTCCTCGCGAGGAGCTATATTCGGAGCTGTCAAGCCACAGCAGCTACGACTTTAAGCACGGGCTGAACAACGCAATCCAAAAAATCAGGGAAGTCCTAGGTGACTCGCCGGAGAATGCACGCTTCATTGAGACGGTCCCCAACCGTGGATATCGGTTCCTGCCGCCAGTTGAAGTTACTGTCTCTCCAACTGAAAGCTATCCGAGTAGCAAGTGCGTTTCTGCAGGAACGGATGGTTTCCTAGTAGAAGTGCAGGGGCTTTGGAGACAATTCTTAACCGCAGATTCCGCGCGGGAATTGAAAGATCTATTGCACCGTACCAAAGCTCTTCTGGATACGCCCCAATATTCCCACCCAAATCGTTATGAAGCGGCTTTGCTTCGGGAGCAAATTGAGCAAGCCATACAGTGGGCTGTAAGTGAGGCGACACGGAGTCGCGCAAGTTCCCCGTTTCTGATTTTGCGCTCGTCAATCCTGTTTATGCTTGCGGGTTGGGTGACTTGGGAGATTATTCCGCAGCACGCTTCTTTGGTTTATCTCAAATGGGAATACTGGGTGGAATGGTTCGCCAAGACTGGCATGGCGATTGCCTACATCACATTTGTGCTGGACTCCTTTCAGCAACAGCGCTCCGCTCAGTTCACAATACCGAGGGGGAGGACTCGACCACCGCTTTTACGTCTTACGCAGTGCGTGTTATTGCTGGGGTTTGCGGTGGCAGCGGTCAAGGATTTTTCCATTCTATTTAACCTAAGAGCTTTGGGCAGGGGCTTCATCTTTCTTATTGCTTCTCTTGGGACTTTAGCTGGTGTTGGAGCCGCATCACTGGCAGGGATCTATTTGACGCTGGAGCTAACACGGCCAAGACAGAGCTTACGCTCGGCTCAGTTCGTGCTCATAGCAGCAGTCGCTCTACTAATTTTAGAAGGCTCGAGTGATTTCGTTTACCGGATATATATAGGGGTAGTTCCCTGGGGGCGCGGCTTGCTCGATTACCTGATAATCCTTGCGCCGCTTATGACTGCTGTGCTTGCCGTGGTTTCTTTCATACGGAAATCGAGGCCCCGACTGACATTACAGGCCGACGCAGAATGACAGAGTGAAATGGTAACGGAAAAAACTTGGTGTGCGAAAGCGAACAGTTCCGCAGATAGATTTGTCGAGACGTGTCTTTATTCTTAATTGGTTCGACATATGAAAGGCGCGAAAGTCTGGCAGCACCTGAGGGTGTGAATTTTTGAATGGTAACGCTATCGAAGCCCAAGCCCGGAGAAGCACACACCCGACACCCGGGCGCAGCAGCGCCCGGGTGTCGCTTTTTTGATTGTGCAGGGGCGGCGCGATACGGAAGCCCGGATTGGATGCAGGTGCGATTTAGGTCCTTCATTCTCGGCTTTGCCGCTCATTCAGGATGACGGTTTGTAGCGCCGCGATTTTGCGCGGCGCGGCTTTATGCGCGCGCGGCGGGCCTGCACGATGGTTCGCCGGGGGTGGGCCAGCGAAGCATTCATCCTCCTTTGCGCCCTCAGGTCCGCGTAGCGGAGCGCAATTTAGAACACTGTGCCGCACCTACGGCGCTCACCCTCGTTCTTCCAACTTACCCAGGGCTTACGCGCCTGGGCTAAATTCTTCCGCTCCTCCGGAGCTGCGTCAACATAATTTCTGCAATGTATTCGGGTGACAAGGTATGGTTGGGCCATGCCCTGATACGACCCCGGAGGCTCTGGGGCTACGGGAACCTTTTGCAGCACTGTGAGAATTGTGCCGCGAGGACGATTTTCCGTCCGATTTTGCTTGACAAATAGGCGAACAAATGGTAAAGTCCAGCATTGCCCATTCAGTGGAAAAGTAGTATCTGGATGGATGGTCTTTGACAATTTAGCTGCGAGCTACTGGCTTCTAGCTTCTAGCCACGTCAACCCCAAGAACCAGCCCAAGTCCACGCCAATTGAGGCCTAGGCGCTGAAGTCCGCGCCAAATGGGGATGACTTTAGCTGCACCCTCCCAAACCCACGCCAATCTGGGATGCCCTGGAATGCAGTGGGATACATGGGGAGGGGGAGGGGGGACCAAGATCGGTTGATCGGGACATCGGGTGATCGCCGGGATCGGGAAACCTCAAAATCCTTAACCACAAAGGACACGAAGGAACACAAAGGTGTTCACTCGTACCTCAACGCCACCATCGGATCGACCTTGGTTGCGGCGCGAGCAGGCACATAACTCGCCGTCAGGGTCACAATCGCCAGAATGGCCGTTACGGCGACAAAGATTACCGGGTCCCAGGAGTGGATGCCAAACAGCATGCTGCGCATGAAATAAGCAACCAGCATGGCCGCCACAATGCCTGCTATGACGCCGGGAACGATCAGACGGACGCCTTGCGCCAGGACCATTTTCAGGACGTTTCCGCGCTGTGCGCCCAGGGCCATGCGAATGCCAATCTCCTGCGTGCGCTGGCTGACGGAATACGCCACCAGGCCGTAAAGGCCGATCGTCCCCAGCAGCAGCGCGAGGCCCGCAAACATGCCGGCCAGCACCGCTGGATATCGATGGAGAAAAGCCGCAGGCGAACGCTGGATGCGGTCTTCCATGGTCTGGACGTTGAACATAACCACGTCAGGATCAACCTGGCGGATTGCGTTCTGGATCTCAGCGGTAAGCGCATCCGGCTTTTGCTCTGTGCGAATGACCAGATTGAAGAACAGCCTGCCCTGGGCTTCCGTGGGCACATAGATTGCCGGACGCGCCGGACTATCGAGCGGGCCTTCTTTAATGTCGCGCACCACGCCGATGACCTGCCGAGGCTTTTCTTTGTCGGAATAGGTGAACCAGATTTGCTGCTTCAACGGATCAAGGCCGGGCATGAATTGGTCAGCCAGAGTCTTGTTCACGATGACGCGCTGCGGGCCGGTGGCATTGTCGGCTTCAGTAAACCAGCTGCCCTGCACCAGTTCAGCGCCCAGTGTTTGGAAATACGTTCGATTCACCGAGCGGCTATTGGCTTCCCGGCCCTGCGGCGTGGCGGAAGGCATGCCGACAACGCGAAGATTGCTGGTGTTGCCCATACTCACTATCGGCAGCTGGCTGCTGGTCCCCACGGATTTCACTCCAGGCAGCGCGCGAATTTTATCCAGCAGGGTTTGCATGGCCTGCAACTGGTCAGGATCTTTGGGAAAACGCGATTGCGAAAGTCCTACGCCCATGGCCAGCAGGTTGTGCTGATCAAAACCCGGGTTGACGTTGAGCAAACGATAGAGGCTTTTGACCAGCAGTCCTGAGCCGGCAAGCAGCACCATGGCGAGCGCTACTTCACCCACGACCAGCGCTGAAGCAAAGCGCCGCCATGAACTTGACTGCGAACTGCGTGTGCCGTCCTTTAACGCGCCCTGCACGTCTGCGTTGGTGGCATGGAACGCGGGCGCCAGCGCAAACACCACGCCGGTAATGATGGCCAGAACGCAGGCAAAAAGCAGCACCCGCGCGTCAATGCTCATGTGCTTGAGGTAAGGCATACTGTCAAGCAAGGTTTTCGGGATCATGGCGACAAAGCCTTTGATGGTCCAGTACGCCACGGCCATGCCCGCAGCCGCGCCGGTAAAGGAGAGAATGAGTCCTTCAGTCAACATCAGGCCAATCAGCCGGCTCCGGCTGGCGCCCAGCGCAGTGCGAATGGCCATTTCATTTCTGCGGGCCATGGCGCGCGCCAGCAGCAAGTTCGCCACGTTGGCGCAGGCAATCAGCAACAAGAGCACCACAGCGCCAAGCAACACCAGCAGGATTGGACGGATCTGGCCAACGATAACTTCATTCAGCGGCACCAGCGCCGTACGGAGTTTGTCATTGGTTTGCGGATATTGCTTTTCCAGTCCTTCAGCAATCAGGTTCATGGCCGCGCCAGCGCTCTCACGCGAGATGCCCGGCTTCAGCCGGCCAATCACGTTCAACCAATGCAAATTTCTGCGTTCCTTCAATGGGCCAGTGGCATGAAGCGTAAGCCATATATCAGGATCGCCGACGGGCGCGAAATGAAAATCCGCTGGCAGCACGCCGATGATGGTTGTGGGCTCGCCATCAATGGAGAGAACTTGTCCGATGACATCTTTGCCGCCAAAATGCCGCTGCCACCAGCCATAGCTCAGCATCGCCATGCGCGGCGCGGTGGCAAGATCTTCACCGGCGCGGAAGTCGCGGCCGGCGAGCGGTGGCACACCAATCGTCTGGAAAAAATTGTCACTGACCACGGTCGAAGGCAACAATTCCGGAGCGCCTGCGCCACGGAGCAGGACCTGATTTCCACCGTAGCCGGCCAGCCCGTCAAAAACCTGCTGCTGTGCGCGCCAGTCAAGGTAGTCAGGATAGGAAGCCTCAAACTGCGTGTTCACATCCATCGACCGCGTGTCATAGACCTCCACCAGCCGCGACGCATCACGATACGGCAACGGACGCAGCAGCGCCGCGTCTACGAAAGTAAAGATCGCCACGTTGGCGGCAATGCCCAGCACCAACGTGATCAGCGCGATGGAGGTGAATCGCGGCGACTTGAGCAACGCGCGAAACTCATAACGCAGGTCTTGCAGGATGGTTTCTATCATGAACAAAATCCTTTGACGGCGAAACTAACAAAGCACAGACACGATGCCAATGGAGAATACCAGCATTTCTCAGAAAAGGTTCCCGGCTTTAAAGGTTTAGACGCACACCCAAAGGATACGTTTGGCCGGAACTGCAGGATAGACAAGATGATCGATGGCTGTCTGCATCTTTTCCTGGCCGCGTGAATCCATTCCTTAGCTCTTTTCACAGGAGACTACATGCCTCTGGTTCGAATTGCTTTGATCGCAGGCAAGCCTGAATCATATAAGCGCAAGGTGTCTGAAGCCATTCATCGCGCACTGGTGGAGACCATTTCCATTCCCGTGCAGGACCGTTTCCACATCCTCACCGAACACAGCGCGGCCGATTTTATTTACGATCCGGAATACCTGAAGATCCATCGCACGAACGACTTGGTGATGATCCAGATCACGATGAGCGCAGGCCGCACGTTGGAGGTCAGAAAGGCGCTTTATCGGCGGATCGCCGACCTGCTTAGCCAGGAAGCAGGTCTGCGCAAGGAAGATGTGTTCATCAATCTGGTGGAAGTGGCAAAAGAGAACTGGTCATTTGGCAACGGCGAAGCGCAGTACGCGACGTGATGGGGTTGTTCCGCGCTACTGTAGTGAAAATTATTTCGCTAATGCGCCCGCGCGTATCAAATCCGCCAGCTTCGCAAAGTCCTCGGCGAACACGCGATCATGCTCGATCTTTGGGCTAACTTTGCGGATCGCCGCATGGGCTTTCTGCAATGGCTGGCTGCTCTTGAGTGGCGAGAGAAAATCCAGCGCCTGCGCCGCCGCACAGGCTTCAATCGCAAGCACGTTGGTAGCGTTGGCTATCACGCGTTTCAACTTGATCGCCGCTGCCATGCCCATGGAAACGTAATCTTCTTTATTGCCTGAAGTCGTAATTGAATCCACTGAAGCAGGATGCGCCAGCCCTTTGTTTTCGCTGGCCAGCGCCGCCGCCGTAACCTGCGGCATCATAAAGCCGGAGTTTATGCCGGCTTCCGGCGCAAGAAATGGCGGCAAGCCTTCATTCAGCGCCGGATTTACCAGCCGCTCAATACGTCGCTCAGAAATTCCCGTCAGTGCGCTCAGTGCAATGGCCAGATAATCCAGCGCAAATGCCAGCGGCTGCCCATGAAAATTCCCGCCGGAAATAATATCGCCTTCGCCATGGCCTGTCACAAAGACAAGCGGATTATCCACCGCCGAATTCATCTCAATCTCAAACGTCCTCCGGCAAAATGCCAGCGTATCGCGCACCGCGCCATGGACTTGCGGAATGCACCGCAGCGAGTAAGCGTCCTGCACACGTCCACAATCCTTGTGCGACTCGCGAATCTCGCTTCCTTTGAGCAACCTTCGCAGATTGTCCGCAACCTGTGTCTGGCCCGCATGCGGACGCGCATCGTGTATTCGAGCATCAAAAGCGACGTCGGTCCCGTGTAGCGCGTCCAGTGACATTGCACCCAGCACATCGGCTGTCTCTGTCAGGTTTTCTGCGGCGAGCAGTGAAAGCGTTCCAACCGCCAGCATCGCCTGCGTGCCATTGATCAGAGAGATCGCTTCTTTAGCTTCGGGAACAAGCGGCTTAATCCCAGCGCGTTGCAAAGCTTCAGCGCTGTTGGTGCAAGCGTTCTCTTGCCCGGCGTTTTCAATCCACACCCGGCCTTCACCAATCATCACCAGCGCCAGGTGCGCCAGCGGAGCCAGGTCGCCGCTTGCGCCCACGCTTCCCTGCGAGGGCACCACCGGATGCACGCCTTTATTCAGCATCGCGCAGAGCAGGTCAATCACTTCAGGCCGCACGCCGGAAAACCCTTTGGCCAGCGAGTTGGCGCGCAACAGCATCATGGCGCGCGTCTCTTCCTGGCTCAGCGGCTCGCCCACACCGGCAGAGTGCGACCGGATCAAATTCACTTGAAGCTGCCGGTTCTGTGCCGGTTCAATGTGCACGTCACTCAGCTTGCCTACACCGGTATTGATGGCATAAGCAACGCGGTTTTCCCGCAGCAGCTTCTCCACAACTTCGCGCGCCGCGACGACTTGGATGCGCGCGCCATCCGCCAGTTCCACTGGTCGCTGCTCATAGACCACCTCACACAGGTCGTTCAAAGAAAGATCGTTCCCGTTGATTTGAAGTGCGCTCATGAATTTCGCCTGGTCCCGTTGAAGGCCTGCATATATTTTTCCGGCAGCATCGTGCGTTCCATCTTGTTGTTCACGATAATGTGCATGGTTTCGCCCGTGGCTAGCAGCGTACGGTCGGCTTCGCGGAAGACTTCATAACTGAAGTGCAGCAACGACGAGCGCACATTCTTAATCTGCGTACGTATCACGATCTCATCATCATATAGTGCCGGCGACTTGTAGCGGACGCGCAGATCGACCACTGGAATGTGGCAATTGTCTTCCGCTTCCATCTCGCTGTACTGGAAGCCGAGCTGCCGCAGTAGCTCCACGCGCCCCACTTCAAACCATATGACGAAATTGGAGTGGTAGACCACGCCCATCTTGTCGGTTTCGGCGTAGCGCACGCGCAACTTGGCTTCGCCAGCTATCATTTCCCTGTCCACGTCGGTTTGCGCTTCTCTAGGAATGCTGTAATGCCTTCTTTGAAGTCGGCGGCCTGGCGGATTGCCGCATTGCTTTGTATTGCTTGCTTTATCTGGCGGTCTAATTGCTCGCGAGTATAGTCGGCAAGCAACTTCTTAGTTGCTTGCAGCGATGCGGGACTATTCTCCAGCAGTTGAGCAGCCAGTTCCTGCGCTCGCGGCATCAACTGTTCTGGTGCTACGATCTCATTCACCAGGCCGAGCCTCAGTGCTTCTTCGGCGCCAAAGATGCGGCCGGTGAGCAGCAGATCGCGGGCACGTTTCTCACCGATGTTGGCGATCAAGAAGCTTGAAACAATCGCTGGCACAAAACCGATGCTTACTTCTGTGTAACCAAACTTGGCTTCAGGGACAGCCAACGTAAAATCGCAGAGCGTCGCCAGCCCTGTGCCGCCCGCGATGGCCGGTCCATTGACCGCAGCGATCGTCGGCTTGGAAAAATCATAGAGCGTCCGGAATAGTGACGCCATGGTTTCAGAATCCCGGACATTCTGCTCGTGTGTGCGTCCGGTGAGCTGTTTCAAGTTGTCCAGGTCCATGCCGGAACAAAATGCTTTGCCCGCGCCAGTGAGTATCACAATCTGCGCCGACGAACCCGCCGCCTGCTTGAGCGCAGCCAGCAAATCGTCAATCAGCTCATAACTAATGGCATTGCGCTTGTCTGCACGATTGAGCGTGATGGTGGCAATGCCCTGGGCTTCACTGTATAAGACGGTGTTGTAACTCACGCTAGCCTGCTCCTTCCGCTTGCGTCCGCACATGAATTTTTATCTGATCAATGGCGTGATAAAGATATCCTCCGGGGTTCCATGTGGCTACTGCAGTCTGGCGGCAGCCGCGGCTATCCGTCGCACGCGACATGACGATATAATCGCCGGGCTCGGAAGCTTTCCATATGTAATTCCATAAACGCCATGCATAACGGGCGCGTTCGCTTTCCAGCTCAGCCCTGCTCCAGGTGACTCCCCCGTCGCTTGAAATATCTACTCCAGTGATCTCGGCATCGCTTGTCCAGGCGGCGCCGTGAATACGAACAGCGCCGGTCTTGACCGTTGCTCCATGCGCAGGTTCCGCAATAATTGATTTCGTGTTTAGCGCTGTGAGTGCACGGGTATTACTAGTGCTGGCTAAAGTCCCGGGCAGGATGGGCTGGCAGGGTACCCGGTACGCTTCACTCATAAACTCGCCTTCGAATTCTTTATCGAGGACTCTGATTTCGGTGAGCCATTTGCACCAGCTTGCGCCGATCCAACCCGGAACAATGGCCCGCGCGGGAAAGCCATGATGTGCAGTCAATGGCGCGTCGTTCATGTGCGTCGCCACAAGAGTATTTTCATCAAGGGCTTTTTCAATGGGAATGCTGCGGATAAACGGAGTCTGGCCGGAAGCTTGGTCCAGGCCACGAAACATTACATGCCTGGCTGTTGTTTTCAGGTCGGCGCTCAGTAATATGTCGCGCAAACGGGCCCCGCTAAAGTGAGCGTTGCCCACGGCGCCCCGCCCCCATGGCGACCCCGGTGTTTGTGGGTGGTAAAAAGCGCGACCATTGCCGGCGCATTCCAGTACTGTGGTGATCGAATGCCGCTCCATCCCGGCCAAATCACGCAAATTCAGTGCGATCGGTTGCTCTACCTCACCGGCGACAGTCAAACGCCATTCTTCTGGCGAAATTGAGGGTTCGTTGAGATGGTTACGCACAAAAAAATGCGGGAGCGGCGTGACCCATGACTGGATGAGTTCAACAGGCATCTCAAGCTCAAGGCTGGAAAGAGAATGACGAATCATCTTTTTCTCTTTATCCGCTATGGCTTGCAAGTCCGCTGATGGCGCGTTCGTCTCAATTTCATCCGAAGATGGTCGCTTCATTTCCGCCTCTTTCGCTCCCCGCCGGCAAGGAATCTTGCGTGAAGAAACATCTCAAAATACTTTGTCGATACCGACTGATGCATTTTAATAACGCCTGGATGGATTCACATCACCACCGTGTGTTTCTTCGCAATATCCAAGGACATTTGTATCACCGCATCGAGCGGCTTCTTAAGCGGAACCTCAGCGCCGCGTTCCTTAAGCGCCTGCACGGCAATCTCCGTGGGAATGTTGCCGATCATTTCGTCCTGCGCAAACGGGCAGCCGCCAAGTCCGCCGATCGCGGAATCAAATCGGCGGCAGCCGGCTTCATACGCGGCAATAATTTTCTCTGCTGCGCCGGCTCTGGTGCTGTGCAGGTGCGCGCCGATCTCCAGATAGTCGTAAGCGCCGGTCACCGCCGAAATCAATTCTTTCACCTGCTCAGGCGTCGCCAGCCCAACCGTATCCGCCAGCGAAATCTGCGTAATGTTCATGTCAGACAGAATTCCCACAGCTTCAATCACCTCTTCCGCATTCCAAAGATCGCCGTAAGGATTGCCGAAAGCCATTGAGATATAGGCCACCACGTTCAAGCTTGCCGCGTCGGCTTTCAATTTGATCTGCTCCAGTTCGTCGGCGGCGGCTTCCAGCGTCTGGTTCTGGTTGCGTTCCAGAAACGTCGGTGAAATTGAATATGGGAACCCAAGAGTCTGCACAGCCTCGGTGGCAATGGCGCGCTCCGCGCCTTTCTGGTTCACCACAATCCCGATGATCTCCACGTCATCCGGTGGATCAAGCTCTTTCAAGACAGCTTCAGAATCCGCCATCTGCGGTATGGCCTTGGGCGAGACGAATGACACGGCATCAATATGCTTAAAACCGGAGCCAATCAGTGCGCGCAAATACTGGATCTTGAGGGATGCAGGAATCTGGCCTTTGAGGCCCTGCCAGGCATCGCGCGGGCATTCGATGATCTTTACTGCTTCATTCGACATAACAAAACCTACCACGGAGACACAGAGACACGGAGAAAAGCCAAGTCATAGAACTTTTCTCACAATTCCACTTCTTAAAATAGGAACATTAAAATTTATGAGGAGGCCAACCGGCTTTTTTAACATACGCATATAGGTGAGTAATTGGGCTTCAAAAATGGGATGAACCCGATCAACGCTTTTTAGCTCAAGAATAACGGTATTCTCAACGAGAAGATCAAGGCGGTACCCACAGTCCAATATCACACCTTTATAAGTGACGGGAACGATGATTTGACGTACAAAGCTCAGACCCCGAAGCTTTAATTCATGGCAAAGGCATTCTTCATAAACTCCTTCCAGCAATCCCGGGCCGACAGTTTTGTGTACCTCTATCGCCGCACCAATGATCTCTTTGGTGAGATCTTCGTAACGAAGTTTCTGTACCGCACCCGAAGCTCCTGATGAACCCACTCCGCCTCCAAATCTTTGCTTTGTTCAGCCCAGCTTTTCTCCGTGTCTCTGTGCCTCCGTGGTAGGTTTTAAGTCTGCAACACACCTACCTTAAACTCCTTCACCTCCGGATTCAGTGCAGCCGCCTCCAGCGCCGTGATCAGCGTCTGGCGCGTCTCCATGGGATCAATAATCTTGTCGATCCATAATCTCGCTGCGCCGTAGCGCGGATCAGTCTGGTTGTCATAAGTGGCCTTGGTCGTGTCGAACAGCTCTTTGCGTTCGGCGTCGCTCAGCTTTTTGCCGCCGCGTTCCAGTTGCTTGATCTTGATTTCCACCAGTGTTCCTGCTGCCGCAGAGCCACTCATGACAGCGTAACGAGCAGAAGGCCAGGCAAAAACAAATCGTGGATCATATGCCTTACCGCACATGGCATAGTGTCCCGCACCAAATGACCCGCCGATGATGACCGTGATTTTCGGCACTACGGAATTGGCCACGGCGTTCACCATCTTTGCTCCGGCCTTGATGATGCCGCTCCATTCAGCGTCACGGCCTACCATAAAGCCATTAACGTCATGCAGAAAAATCAGCGGCACAAGGTTCTGGTTGCAGTCCATGATGAAGCGTGCGGCCTTCTCGGCGCTTTCGGTATAGATTACGCGGCCAAATTCCATGTGCTTTTCGCCGGAGCTGGGATCTGTTTGCTGCGCTGACGACGCCTGATTGGCGACGATGCCCACGGCAAATCCGCCGATGCGCGCCAGCCCGCAGATCACGGTCTTGCCATATTCGGCTTTGTATTCGTCGAATTTTGCGCCGTCCACAATCCGCGCAATGATTTCTTTCATGTCATACGGCTTCATGCCATCGGCCTCAAAAATCCCGTAAATCTCTTCCGCTGCGTATGCGGGAGGCTCGGCCTTCACACGATTGAATGGCGCGCCTGGCTTGTGGCCAAGCTTGCTCACAACAGAGCGTATGCGCTCCAGGCAGATATGGTCGTTAGGCTCGCGATAGTCGATTGTGCCGGCGATCTGCGCATGCATCTGCGCGCCGCCCAGTTCTTCCGCCGAATACTTCGCTCCGATAGCGGCCTGCACCAGCGCCGGTCCAGCCAGAAAGAGTCCGCTGCCTTCCGTCATTAATATGGTGTCGCACATCACCGGCAGATACGCGCCGCCGGCCACGCACATGCCCATGATGGCCGTGATCTGCGGAATTCCCATGGCGGACATGACCGCGTTATTGCGGAAGACGCGGCCAAAATCGTCTGTGTCCGGAAAGACATCTTCCTGCAGCGGTAAAAACACACCTGCCGAATCCACTAAATAAATTGTGGGGATATGGTTTTCAATCGCAATATTCTGTGCGCGAATCACCTTCTTGGCTGTCATGGGGAAGAACGCGCCGGCTTTGACGGTTGCGTCATTCACAATCAGCATAAACAACCGGCCATGCACGCGTCCCAGCCCGGTAACCACACCCGCCGAAGGCGCGCCACCCCACTCTTCATACATTTCATAAGCGGCATAAAGCCCAAGCTCGAAGAATTCGGTATCGCGATCGATCAACAGGTTGATGCGCTCGCGCGCAGTCAGGCGCTTCTTGGCGTGCTGCGATTCAATGGCCTTTTCGCCACCGCCGAGGCGGATTTTTTCTTCCTCATTGCGAACAGCGGCCACCAGCTCCGCCATGGCGCGCATGTTCTTCTCAAAACGGGTGGAGGTAGCGTCGATTTTTGTGGGAAGCTTGGGTATCTGATCGGCCATAGAAGTTGGGCAAACTATCTAGATTAAATGACGGAAGAAAGACGGCGCAAACGCGTAGGCAAAACCCTTACCGCTGATGACACTGATGAAACGGATCTCCACTGATCAGAAAAATGCTTAGTAAGAACAAAAGGCATATTTAGCGCTTGAGACGAAACAATGTGCGTCTCTATGGATTTTCTGTCGCATTTGCCCCCTTCACCACCCGCAATCAAACTATCGGAAGAATCGAGTGTAGAAAAAGATCGCCGTAATGGCG
>DASXKZ010000238.1:0-13932 GCA_036496525.1 Candidatus Angelobacter sp. | reverse complement strand
TCAATGTACCACCCATCGATTTCGGTTTCCGTCTTGCCGCCGTAACAATTTTCAGGCCCGCCGGTGCGCTTTTCTTTGGTAATCAGATGCCGGGCAGTGTGACCAAACATCTCTTTTCTCTCGTCGGTGTCCACAACATCTGTGTTGATCACATAGATTTTACCGCTGGGTTTCAACGCGATTGATTTAGCTCCCGGCGTAACTCCCAGCAAATTCGTTTGGTAGCTCACATACTCGTGCGCGTCGAGATCGAGATCATATACCTGAATGCTTTCAGCGCCTTTTTGGCGGATGATGGCTCGACGATGCCCTTTTACATTGCCGGAAAAGATTTGCATTTCTGAGCGTGAGTTTTCGCCGCTGTAATAGATCGTTGTCGTGAACTCGTTTCCGTTGAACGTCTGCCGTGTGGTGATCTTTAAATCATGGGGCTCTGGCTGGCCGGATGAGACCACTGAAGCCAGAAGACAAAGCGGGAGAAGAATCCTGGAATTTCGCACGAGAAACCTCAGATCGCGCCAAGAGGCCTTCAAAAGACCAATTTTATCGTATGCGGCCACGTGCTGGGCGCGTCACTAATCGCCAATGACAGTGCTTGTAGGAAAATTTTTACATACTACTATCCGTCTCAAAATAAGACATTTTAAAATCGCACATTTTAATGTGTTTTCGGCAACTTAGCCCTTGACTTGGGCAAAAGACGCTGCAAAACTCAGCATGTTCATACGACCATTCCCTCAATGGTCAGGTGTCATATAAAGCACTCGGCGTCTTTTATA
The DNA here is from genome assembly GCA_036496525.1 of Candidatus Angelobacter sp. Taxonomy (GTDB): domain Bacteria; phylum Acidobacteriota; class Terriglobia; order Terriglobales; family Acidobacteriaceae; genus Angelobacter. The sequence goes on along the minus strand of DASXKZ010000238.1, from coordinate 13,153 downwards.
AGAACTTAGATTTAGCTGTAAACACGGCGTGAGCCGCGTGGGCCGAACCCGACGGGTAGGGATTCACTTCTGGGACTTCCATTGAGTCACGTGTGTGCTCTGGCCGGATTCCTGGGTGTGAATGCAGGAAAGGGGACACTCTCAAAATGGACTTCCAGGACAAAGTTCTCAAGTGTGTAGATTGTGGCGCCGACTTCGTTTTCACCGCTGGTGAACAACTCTTCTTCCACGATAAACAATTCAAGAACGAACCTAAACGCTGCAAAAACTGCAAGGGTAAACGCGCCCAGGCACTGGGACTGCCGCAGAATGGCGGCAACTACCAAAGAGTGGAAACCAAGGCCGTCTGCTCCGGCTGCCAGCGGGAAACAACCGTCCCGTTCAAGCCAACGCAGGGTCGTCCGGTGTTTTGCCGCGAATGCTTCCAGCAGCGCAAAACAACCGCAGCCACAGCCTAAAAAGAAATTCTCCGGAAATCAGGCCCTCTGAGATCAAAGGGTGTTGTGTGCTCTAAAAGTGTGCCTCTAAAAGCTTGTCTCTAAGAAGGCCTATTCGCTGCAAGGTCTTAACTGAAATTCTTATGCGGGCTTTTTGGCCGCTGCCTGTGTGACTTTTGCCTTGCCGCCGGCTTTTGCGGCTTTTTGCTGCTTCTGGTCCTCATGCTGGATCAGCAACACTTCAATGCGGCGCAGCAGATCGTCGGTATTCATGGGCTTCACCAGCATGGAATTTGCGCCCTGGGTCTTCCAGTCGCCCCCCAGCAGGGGATATGCCGTCAAAATGGCTACTGCGGGGTTGTAGTCCGTCTTCTTGGCTGCCCGAATCACATCGTACCCGGCTTTCTCATGCTCCATTTTCATATCGGTAATGACCATGTGGTAGGTGTTGGCCTTAAGCTTGGCAACGGCCTCCTTGGCTGAAATTGCTGTTTCCACCTCAAAATGGTGCATTTCCAGAATGGTCTTGAGGGTCAGCAGTATTGCCAGTTCGTCATCAACCAAAAGAATACGGCGTTTCATGTGAACTCCAGGGGGGCTGTTGAAATCGCTTTATCGCGCTATTAAGATGCACCCACCAATTGTATTGGTTGTGAGTTGCTGCTCACGTGGCGCTTCGAAAGTCCAATTATAATACCCTCCGTGCCCGGATTCTTTGTCCAAAGTTTTGGCTGCCGCGCCACGCAGGCGGATGGGGCCGCCCTGGAACGCCAATTAGTGACACAAGGGCTGGCACAGGCCAGTTCTCCCCGGGAAGCCGACGTGGTGGTACTGAATACCTGTACTGTCACTGCCGCTGCCGACCAGGACGCACGCGCCTCGATCCGCCGTATCCATCGAGAAAATCCCTCGGCAAAGATCATGGTAACGGGTTGCTATGCCCAACGCGCTCCGCAGGAGATCGCTGCTCTGCCGGGCGTGACCTGGGTGGTGGGCAATTCTCATAAGCATCGCGCGGCGGAGATTGCTGCCGGTGGCAACTTCACCTCAGATGTTCAAGCTCCAGCCCCAAAGGATCACACTGGAGAGCGTGGGCTTGGCGACCACGGGTTCAAAGAACCTCTGCCGCGGAATTTTGTATCGCTGGAGGCCGTAACGCTATCCGCTCCGGCTTTCACCTTGGTCGGCGATATCTTTGCCCATACTGAGCTTATCGCCGCTCCAGTTTTCTCGGGTGATACGATCGCGGAAAAGACCCGTCCTAACCTCAAAGTGCAGGATGGATGCGACAACCGTTGTTCCTTCTGCATTATTCCCAGCGTCCGCGGCCAAAGCCGATCCATGAAGCTAGACCGCGTAATCGAAGAAGCCAATGCGCTGGTAGCGGCGGGCTATCGTGAGATTGTCCTCAGCGGCATCAACCTGGGCCGCTGGGGCCGTGACTTCCAACCGCAACAGCATTTTGAACAACTGGTCCGCGCGCTGTTGGAATATACCGGGATTGAAAAAATCCGCATCAGCTCCGTCGAACCAATGGATTGGAGCGACGAATTGATCTCTCTGGTCGCCGGCTCGCCGCGAATCGCCAAGCACGCGCATGTTCCGCTGCAATCCGGCAGCGACAGAATCCTGCGCAAGATGCATCGCAAGTATCGGCCATGGCACTACGCGGAGAAGATCAGAAAGATCCGCGAGGCTATGCCCAATGCCGCGATTGGCGCTGATGTAATGGTCGGCTTTCCCGGCGAAACCGATGAGTTGTTCGAAGAAAGCCGCAGCTTCATTAAGCACCTGCCGTTCACCTATCTGCATGTGTTCACCTATTCGTCGCGACCCGGAACGCCTTCGGCGGCCATGCCTGACCAGGTGCCGGTGCATACCGCGCGGGAACGGAATCGTGTGCTGCGGGAATTGGCGGCAGAAAAAAACCATGCATTCCGCAGGAGTTTTGTCGGCAGGATGCTTGAGGTGATTACGCTGCAGACCGGCGATGATGAATTCATCGAAGCGCTTAGCGATAATTATCTGAAGGTGCGATTGGCGGGCCGGCACCAAGCGAATGAAATCCATACTGCCCAGATTACCGGCGTGACAGAAGATGGTGTTCTGGCAAGATTATCGGCAAATGAAATTACGCCGGCAACTTACGCTGAGGCCAACCTCGCTCCAGCAACCCACATCTAGCTCACACAAGTCCCAGTCTATTTTCAGCCCGTCATTCCCCTGGCGCTGATGGCCTTAAGACCGGCTTCATTCTGACGAAGGCGGACCGCTTTCGTTCCTTGAGGGTTCCATGAAAGATTTCAGCAGTTGTCTGTGTAAGCTCAGCTTTCTGTGCGTTCTTCTTGGCTTGTGCGCAGGAGCATCGGCGCAGTGCAAATTCACCACCTTGAACATCCCTGGAGCAGTTGCCATTACTGCCACCGGGATCAACGACCAGGGCGCGATTGTCGGCGCGTTTACCACCAGCACCACTGGCAACCGCGGGTTCTGTTGTTCCAGGGAAAATTCACGCACTTCAGATTTCCTGGGGCGGCAAACACTGAGGCCCTAGACATCAATAATAATGGCCAGATCGTGGGCGGCTACGTGAATGTCCAAACCGGCCAGCACGGCTTTGTGGTGCACAACGGGGTCTTTCATTCAATCTCCGCGCCCGCGGCTGCCTCGCGAACGCAGGCTTTCGGTATCAACAATTTTGGCGCGATCGTGGGCGACGCGGGCGATTTCGGGTTCCGCCTGAGCAGCGGGCATTTCACCACCATCCGCTTTCCCGACTCAAGCCACACCGAGGCAAACGGCATTAACGATTCCGGCGTGATCGTTGGGACTTACGGCGACGCTACCGGCAACCACGGATTCATGCTGAAGAACGGCCACTACACGGTCATCAACTTTCCCGGCGCCGACAATACCTCAGTGTTTCGCATCAACAATGAAGGCGACATTGTCGGGGATTATGAAATGCACGGCGACGTTCATGGCTTTACTCTCGATAAAGGGCGCTTCCTGACGCATGACGATCCGAATGCAGGCATTTCCACGATTATTTTCGACGTCAACAAGTTTGACACGATTGTCGGCGGGTACTTCGACGCTGGAGGGCACATCCGTTCTTTCCGGGCCAACTGCACGGGGGTGTTCTGATTTTGGAACGGGTGATCGCCGTCGGCTGGCGTGGAACCCGGACCATCCCCCCATGCTATAATTTTCACTGTCTTGCCACCTGTGTGTGGCGCCCCCCGCAATTCCACTAAAAGCGTGAGTTTGCCGGAAGGGTTCAGGAGGATCGCATAGATAAACGCTTTATTAAGATGAATGAGCGCATCCGCGCGCGGGAAGTCCGCGTAATTGGCCCAGAGGGTGAACAGCTGGGCATCATGAATCCGATGGATGCGACAAGAAAGGCCCGTGAACAAAATCTTGATCTGGTAGAGATTTCGGCCACTGCGCAGCCCCCGGTTTGCCGCATCATGGATTACGGCAAGTTCCTCTACGAGCAGGAAAAGAAGGAACGGGCGGCGAAAAAGAACCAGAAACAGATCGTCCTGAAGGAAGTAAAGTTCAGCGTCAACGTGGATGAGCACGATTACGTCACCAAAAGAAACCATGTTTTGCGGTTTCTTGGAGAAGGCGACAAGGTAAAAGCCAGCCTGCGCTTCCGCGGACGCGAAATGGCCCACCAGAATCTGGGAAGAAAAGTCCTGGAACGGCTGGTGACTGAAGTCGGCGATAAAGGGATTGTGGAATTCAGGCCGCGCATGGAAGGCAATACCGTGCACGTGATCCTGGCTCCTCCAAAACAGGTGCCTGGCGGCGCAAAAAAGCAGGACAAACCGCCCCAGCAACCCCCAGCGCAAAGCGGACAGAGACCGTAAGAAAGCAGCTGGTAAATAGCAGCTAGCAATTGACAAATAGCAAAACAGCAGTGGCCAATGCGATCTGCACGCCCGTGAGAGTGCCTGCGCGGCGAGACAAAGCTAGTTGCCAATTGCTATTTGCCGAGGCCGCATAGCGGCCGAGAAATTTTATGCCTAAACTAAAAACCCACAAGGGCGCAGCAAAACGCTTTAAGAAGACCGCCACCGGCAAGATCAAGCGCGGTAAAGCGTTCAAGCGCCATATTCTTACCTCCAAGGACACCAAGCGCAAACGCCACCTTGATACCGATACACTGGTGAGTGCGGCCGATGCGCCAAAAGTCAAGAGGATGATCCCCTACTAGGGACAGAGCCCGGCCCGCCTGATGAAAATCAGCGCTGAGGCCGGACCTGAAAAACGGGCGTCATCCCAAGATTGGCGCTCAACGCGCGTGAACAGGGACCTAAAACCTTCCCTGCAGCCGCGATAACCGCCGGGAATCCGGCAACAAAAAAGGGAGCAACACATGCCTCGCGTAAAACGTGGTTCTAAACGCCGCCAACGCCGCAAAAAGATACTTGAGCGCGCCAGCGGGTACTTTCTAACAAAATCAAAACTTTATCGCGCTGCCAAAGAATCGGTAGAGCGCGGCCTCAAATTCGCTTACAGCGGCCGCAAACAGAAGAAACGCCAGTATCGGTCCATCTGGATCGTGCGCATTGGCGCTGCATCGCGCGCCCAGGGCATTAGCTATAACCAGTTCATCAGCGGCCTTAAAAAAGCCGGCGTGGAACTGGATCGCAAGATCCTGGCTGACATCGCGACAAATGACTCTGCGGGTTTTGTAGCGTTGTGCGAAACCGCCAAGCGCGCGAATACCAAAGCGGCATAGGCAAAGCTTAACCACAAAGGACACAAAGGTTCACCAAGGAGTTGGAGCTTTTCAACAAAGCACCTCTCTTCGTGTTCCTCGTGTCCTTAGTAATTTGGGCTCCAAAAAACTTCGATCACAAAGCCTAATGGAGGAGTTGCGGATTTTCAGGAATCCGCACCTTCGTGTCCTTTGTGGTTAATTTTTTTTGCGGCCCAGAGTACAATCCCTGCCATGCTCTCCCGCAGATCTTTTTTCAAAACCGCCGGACTTAGCGCGGCAGCCGCTGCCACTGCAAGCTTCCCTACTGAACTGCTGAGCTGGGCTGAACCGCAACGCACGCCGAAACCGGGCGGCCCCATCCTGCTCAACAGCAATGAGAATGCTTACGGGCCGTTTCCCAGCGTGCTGGCCATGAAGAACCCGTTTCAGGACGCCAATCGCTACCCTGATCGCGGCTATGACAAGCTGATTGAGCGCATTGCCGCCCTGCACAGCGTGAAAACTGAGCAGGTAACGTTGGGCTGCGGATCTACTGAAATTCTCAAGATGGCGGCCAGCGCTTTTACCGGTCCGGGCAAAAAGCTGGTAATGGCCTCGCCGACTTTTGAAGCGATTGAATTTTATGCCAAGGCTGCGAACGCTGAGGTGGTCAAGGTCCCTCTAGCCGCTTCGTATTCGCATCAACTGGTGCAGATGGCGGAAGCTGTTGAAAAAGATGGCGGGCTGATTTACGTCTGCAACCCCAACAATCCAACAGCCAGCGTTACGCCACGGCGCAGCCTGGAAATTTTTATTCGCAACCTGCCGCCGAACACTTATGTGCTGATGGATGAGGCATATCACGACTTTGTCCCCGTGGCTGCCGACTACATCTCGTTTCTGGCGACGCCAGTCGATCCGGATCGCGTGATCGTGGCCCGCACATTCTCCAAGATTTACGGCATGGCCGGCCTGCGGCTGGGATATGCCGTTACGTCGGCGAAGAACAGCAAAGCCATGGCGGCACACAAACTTGAGGACAGCACCAACATCCTGGCCCTGCGCGCGGGACTGACTTCACTGGAAAACGAGGATGATCGCAAGGCTGCGATCCTGCGCAACGGCTTTGACCGCGACGAGTTCCAGCGCCAGGCAAAGTTGCGCAAGCTGCAGGTGATCCCTTCCTGGACAAATTTTGTAATGTTCAACACACAGCGTCCCATCCGAACGGTGATCGACCATTTCAAGAAGGACAACATTCGCATTGGCCGCCCTTTCCCGCCCATGGACACATACGCTCGCGTATCTTTGGGTCAGCCGGACGAGATGAAGGCTTTCTGGCAATCTTGGGACAAGCTGGCAGCGGCAAAGTAAGCTGAACATCACCGCTAGTCCTGCGACGCACGAATTGCCGAGTTGCTGGCGCAAGCTGAAATTTTCTGCGTTGAGACGTAGCATTGCTACGTCTCCCCTTTGAGTAACATCTTTCCTGCAATTCTTTCAAAGAGGCTGCAACATTTCGAGATCCTCTTGGAATCGGCTGTTCGTTTCCCGGCAGGAGACAACTTCTGCAAGGCGCGTTCCATCTCTCTAAAGGATTCCCAAGGAGAGAACCCATGCCGCTACTCGACCAAGCCGCCAAATGGACCACCAATAAAATGCCAAAAGTGATTACGCCGAAGGCTCATGCAATCATCGACTACGCAATGGCAGCTTCTTTTTTCGGCATGGCCGCATTCTTCTGGCGACGGAATAAGCGCGCGGCAGTGAGCGCCCTGGTCTGCGGCGCGGCAGAAACCATTACCGCTCTCTGCACGGACTATCCCGGCGGAGTGGTGAAAGAAATCAGCTATGAAACTCACGGCACCATCGATTTCGGTCTGAGTGGTATGGTCGCTAGTCTGCCCGACATGCTGCGCTTCGCCGACGAACCTGAATCCCGCTTCTTCAGAATGCAGGGACTCGGCCTGGCCACCGTAACCGGGCTTACCGACTTCACCGGCAGCGGCGAAGGCGGACAACTGGAAGAGTTGGATAGACGGTCTGCGTAATGCGCTGAGTTCAGCAAACCCACATGCCGCCGGGTAGCACAAAGGCAGCGGCTATACCGATGGCATCCAGGCCGAAAGAAACAAGCGCGCCAAGCACGAGACTCCGCGGCGTCCAGGGATGACCGCGCACTTTTTGCTTGAATGCAATTCGCAAAAGCCAGTACCACTCGCACAAACGGACGGGGACTAAGCCGCCGAAGAACAAGAAATACCCCAACCACTCGGTCTTGATTGCATCCACCGCCAGGCCCATCAGAAGGCCATAAGGAACTCCGACGCCGATTCCGATCAGGGTGCGTACACAACCTATCGCGGACGTGCGCGCCCGGGTTCCACCATCATCGTCGAATTTCTTGCGCAAGAAATGAGCGAAAGCGGAATAGCCGAGAAACTTTGCTCCGGCAAAGTAGACGAAGCCGCCCACTGATGGTCCCATCGGCATGGAGTTCTCCTGAATGTCTATTTCGGTTTTGGAATCAACGCAAGTTTAGTCTGGCGAGCATCGTCCCTCAAACCTTAATTTTGTCAGGCGACAGCGAGAAATGATTCCTCCTTATCCACAACGCAGTGCGTTATACTCCGCAAAGAACATCATCCTCCCGAGGTGTCGTTTACCTATGTCATTGAAACTTGCTCGCGAAATGGAAACTGAGACGGAAACAAGGACTTTCAACGACGATTTTCCCGCGCTGGAAGAAAAAATTTATAAAGCCATTGAGTTGCTGAAGTCGGCGCGTGAAGGCAAAGCCGCCGCGGAGCGCGATGCCGGCCGCCTGCGTGAGCAGCTGGAAACGCGCGAAGAAGAGCTGGACGTGCTGCGCGGCGAAATGATCGCCCTGCGCAAAGAGCGGGAAGAAGTCCGCGGGCGCGTGGAGAAGATGCTCAAACAGATTGATGCGCTGGTCGCCGAAGGCTGAAAGCTTCATGCAGGCTTCACGGAAGGTTCTGGCCTGCGGCACAGCGGTCGTGGTGCAAGCCGAAACGCTGTTAAGTCGCGAGGCCGGCTAGCGCGGCGAGCGGCCTGCATCAGCAGCTTGACGACGCTTTGCAAGAAACCACTCTGGAGCGGAGTGGAGCGCAGCGGCAAAAAATAAAGACTTGACCGTACGCCAACTCGGACGATAATCAATCCAACAGAAGTTTTTTCGAAGGGAGAATCAGCGTGGTGACTCAACCGACAGCAGCGCCGCCCGTCCGAGTGGAAATTTACGACCAGGTTTATAACCTCCGTGGCGTGGATGCGGAATACATCACCAAGCTGGCGGAGTTTGTTGATGGCAAGATGCGTAACGTGGCCGAGCAGACCTCCACCATCGATTCCCTGCGCCTGGCCGTTTTAGCAGCGCTGAACATTGCCGACGAATATCACATCCTCAAAAAGAAATATGACCTGCTGGCGGGCGAATTCAATCGCCGTGCCGGACAGTTGGCCGGCGCACTGGACGAAGTGCTGCAAGACGAGCGCCGCGCGGGTTAGCCGCGTACTTCAGGATTTAGTTGAGTGACGCACGCTGATCTCTTTCATTTCATCGAGCAGTCGAAGCTAGGAGTGCTCTCAAGCATAGGATCTGCGGACGAACCCCAGTCAGCGCTGGTGGGCTTTGCAGTCACTGAAAAACTTGAAATCATTTTTGATACAGTCAAAAGCTCACGCAAATACGGTAACCTCATTGCCCGACCGGAATGCGCTTTCGTTTTCGGCTGGAGCGGAGAGCAGACGGTGCAGTACGAAGGAATCGCAGAAGAGCTGGCCGGAGAACCTCTGCATCGATATCAGGAAGTTTACTTTCGCGTCTGGCCGGACGGCCCCGCGCGAGCGAATTGGCCGAGAATCGTGTATTTCGTCGTAAGACCCAAGTGGGTGCGCTATAGCGACTTCGACCAGAGGCCGCCATTGATCCGGGAGTTCACCTTTTGATCGGCGATTCCCGCGAAATTAACCTCCGGCCACTTGCCATCTACTCTGCTTTTCTTTAGCATCAGTCCTGATAACCGGCCTGCAACGCAGGTGAGAACGGTAACCGTTCATGAACCAACATTCAATGAACAGGGGGCCTGACTCGTATAATAACGGCTCGGTGTGCGAGGTTCCGCCAGTACGGAAATGCCTAAAGAGCCGCGGCGGGTTCCCACCGTCTTAGGACGGGTTCAGAACGGCCCGGTCGCACGGCCAAGTGGGTCGGTTTTCTTGTCGCTTCGCTCCAAACCGCTAACGATTTTGCTTCTTTGGGTGCATCCTTCCGCTCCTGTTATTTGCGGCGCGGCGCGCAAGTCGGCCTCGCCGCTGATGTTTCTATTAAGTACATGTGTAATTTGGTAATTGTGTAATTGAGGACCCGCTCCTGCTGCGCGCCGGCCAAAAATCAAATTACGCATTTACCAAATTACTCAATTACCAAATTCTCTTCTGCCGCTACAATCCCTGCGTGGCAGAAACTTCTCCAGCCAAGATTCTCCCGGTCCCGTCAGAGGCCGCCGGAATCCGCCTTGACCAGTGGCTTGTGTCTCAGCTTCCCGACGTGAGCCGTGTCCGCATTCAGCAAATCATCGAGCAGAAAAAGATTTTAATCAACGGAAAGTCACCCAAGCCGTCCATGAAGTTGCGCGGCGGCGAAGAAATCATTATCACCGGCGCGGTTGAGCTACCTCCGCTCAAAGCATTTGCAGAAGACATTCCTCTTGACGTGATTTATGAAGACGAGAGCATCGCGGTAATCAACAAGCCGGCGGGGATGAGCGTGCATGCCGGTTCAGGCAAGGGCGAGGCAGGCAATCGCGGAACCATGGTCAATGCCCTGTTGCATCGTTTTAACCAGCTCTCAGAGATCGGCGGAGAGCTGAGGCCGGGGATCGTTCATCGCCTGGACAAAGAGACCAGCGGGCTGGTGCTGGTGGCGAAATCCGATCTGGCCCACAGAAAACTGGCAGAGCAATTTGCACGTCGCGAGGTCAAAAAGACATACATCGCGCTGGTGCACGGCTGGCCCAAAATGACAAAAGGAACCATCAACTCTGCTATCAGCCGCGATATGGTCCGTCGCGCGCGGATGACAACGCGACGCAGCTCTCAGAGCAGGCCGGGGCGCGAGGCCATCACGCACTGGCACGTGACCAGGCAGATTGAGGGCGCTTACGGCAAGTTTGCCCTGCTGGAAGTAAGGATCGAAACGGGAAGAACGCACCAGATCCGGGTACATCTCTCGTCGATTGGCCATCCGGTAGCGGGAGACACTTTATATGGTGCGCCATCCCGCGTACCATCTTGCGTACCCCGGCCACAGAGTTACGGAGGTACAGCGCCGGAGGTTGCATCTCTGAAAAGGAACTTTCTGCATGCTTTCGCGATACAATTCCGGCATCCAATAAGTGAGAGGCCGCTTTCGTTCCAGCAGCCGTTACCGGCTGAGCTAAGTGATTTTCTCCGTGGAATCGGGGATTGAGGATTGTTTTTCACAGACTATAATGTTCGAGAGAAGCCCTGATATGTGCTTGAAAAAGACCCTTGCGCTGTTGTTCGCGCTCACTTTGGTTTGCTGCTCTGCTTTGGCGCAAACCACGCCGCCAGCTGCGCAGTCTCCGGCCACTGGACAGGCTCCCTCGCCCAGCGCGAGCGCAGTTGCGCCTGGATCAGCGACCTCAGCCCCGGACGATACTCTGCCGGTTCAGACTTTTCACAGCCGCTCCGATGAGGTCAACGTCATCTTCACTGTGACGGACAAGCACAACAAGTTCATTAAAGATCTGAAAGAAAACCAGTTCAAATTCCTGGACAACAACAAGCCGCCCAAGCAGATCATGAACTTTTCTGCTGAGACTGACCTACCTTTGCGCGTAGGGCTGTTGATTGATGCCAGCAATTCCATCCGTGATCGCTTCCTCTTTGAGCAGGACGCTGCAATTGAGTTTCTGCACCAGATTATTCGTCCTAAGACTGACAAAGCGTTTGTGCTGGCGTTTGATGAAGTTTGGGACCTCACACAGGATTTTACCGGCGATCTGGACAAGCTGACCAAGGGCGTAAAAGTGATTCGTCCAGGCGGCGGCACAGCACTTTGGGACGCCGTGTGGTATGCGTGCAAAGACAAGCTGATGAAGGAAAAAGAGACTGGCCCGGTGCGTAGGGCAATCATCCTGGTCTCCGACGGCGATGACAATCAGAGCCGTGTGCTTCGGCAGGAAGCCATTGAGATGGCGCAACGCGCCGGAGTGATCGTTTACACCATCAGCACCAACCTGAGCAATAATCCTGACGAGGGTGACCGCAGCCTAAAAATGCTGGCGGAAACCACCGGCGGCCAGGCGTTCTTCCCTTTCAAGCTGCAGGACGTTGCCAACGCGTTCCATGACATTCATGAAGAACTGCGCAGCCAGTATTCCGTGTTCTATAAGCCTGAGGGATTTGAGGCCAATGGGCAGTTCCGTGCCATACAGATCGCAGCAGAAAACAAGAAATTCAAGGTCCGAGCGAAAAAGGGATACTACGTGCCTCGCCAGTAGCGGCTGCAACACACTATTCTTGAAAGCCCGGCGCTGACCGGGCTTTTTATTTGAGTGGTCTTTCTGCGTTCGGTTCATGCTGCACCATTGAAAAGCACTCTCTTGAGAGCTGTATTTTTCGCGATGACGCTTCAGCACCACGGCATGCCGTTCCGAGCGAGCCCTGCCGATGCCGCGCTTTGATTTGTAACATCTTGCGGCGAAGCGAGGAATCTGCTCCGCTGGTCTTCATGGCTCCCGCGAAAAAGACAGCGTAGCCGTTCCTTCACCACTCGCTCACCAAGGCTCGCCATCGGGATTCGGGATGGCAGGTCGAGATGGATGAGGTATTCTTTGCGCAATCATTCTGTCGAGCCTGAGCGACTGTGGAGGGTGAGTCGAAGGGGCTCGCAGCAGGGTTGCGGACGATGCAACTATAATGAGAATTAAACGCTCCTATGATTTTCAAAAAATGCCTGTTCCTTTTGATTACCACGGCGGTCTGCTGCACCGTCATCTTGGCGCAGCAGTCTGCTCCTGCGCCTGCTCCCGCTGCATCGCCATCGGCTGTTGACCAGCAGCAGTCCGGCAATTCCAAGAACGATTCAAAGGATCAAAAGGTTCCCACCGTCCGCATCCGGTCAGACGAAGTTAACGTGGTCTTCACCGTTGTGGATAAAGACGGCAAATTTGTGCGCGACCTCAAGCAAGACCAGTTCAGGATTTTGGATAACAAGCTTCCGCCCCGCCAGATGATGAATTTTGCCGCGCAAACCGATCTGCCATTACAGGTGGGCCTGCTCATTGATGCCAGCAACTCCATCCGCGACCGCTTCCAGTTCGAAAAAGATGCGGCCTCAGAATTTCTTTACGAAATCATTCGCCCCAAGACTGACCGCGCTTTTGTGCTGGCTTTTGACGAGCAGTGGGACGTGACTCAGGATTTTACCGGGGACATCGATAAGCTGCGGACGGGCGTGAGGGTAATCAAAGCCGGAGGCGGCACCGCGATGTGGGACTCAGTCTATTTCGCCTGTCGCGACAAGCTGATGAAAGAGCAGGCAGGCGGATCTGTGCGCAGGGCAATCATTCTCATTTCAGACGGCGAAGACAACCTAAGCCGCGTCTATCGGCAGGAAGCCATTGACATGGCGCAGCGAGCGGAAGTGATCATTTATACAATCAGCACTTCCCTGGTGGAAAGACATACCAAAGGCGATGACGATTTGAAGGCACTGGCCGAAGCCACAGGAGGCCGCGCCTTTTTCCCCGTAAAGTTGGATGAAGTGGTAACCGCCTTCTCTGATATTCAGGAGGAGTTGCGCAGCCAATATATGATCTCTTACCGCCCGGACCAATTTGTGGCCAATGGGCAGTTCCGGCCAATCCAAATCATGACGGACAGCAAAAAGTATAAGGTGCGAGCGAAAAAGGGATATTACGTTCCCAAGCAATAAATCATGAAGATCCAACCG
>DASXKZ010000237.1:0-14575 GCA_036496525.1 Candidatus Angelobacter sp. | reverse complement strand
AGCGACTGCCATAACGTGCATGGCACCACAACCCTGCGACAGGTGAAAACCTTGCCCAGTGGAGACGCAGTCTGCGCCAAGTGCCACGCAAATACCCGGGGACCATTTATATACGAGCATGTGCCCGTCAAAACGGAAGGGTGCAGTAGTTGTCACACGCCCCATGGTTCCACAAACCCGCGCCTGCTTCGGGTCAGCCAGGTCAATCTGTTGTGCCTGCAATGCCACACGTTTCCCACGCAGGGACCCAATGGCCCTACGCATGATCAGTCAGCAAAGTATCAGGCTTGCACAATGTGTCACGCAGCCATCCACGGCTCGAATTCCAGCAATGTGTTTTTCAGATGACAGTGTTTACGGTTCGTCCGGCTGACACCAGGTAGGCCACGCTGAACAACAGGAGAGCGAAAAGTTATGGCGACGAAATTGTATAGGTTACTTGCACTCTTGGTGCTCGGCCTGCTTCTACAAGGCGCAGTGTTGTCACAGTCGACGGGAAGCAGTAGCGGCCAAAATCAACAGCAACCATCGTCTGGAAATTCCCCGAATGCGCAGACAGGGAATGCTCCGGGCCAAGATCAGAACCAGCAGAAGGAAGCAGAAAAGAAGCCGGAGCAGAATGCAGAAAAGAACCCAGAGCCGAGCCAAGACCAGGATGCGAATGGGCCGGCGGGAACGGAAAGCGGCGGCTACTTGATTCACCAATCCATTGAGATTGGTTACCGCGGATCGGACGTCACCGGCAGCCAGGCAATGTACAACACGCTGGTGGATTTGCCCAGTGGCCCTCGATTGCTCGAGCAAACGCTCTCCATGCAGTCACCGGCACATGCAGGCTTCTTGTTCGATAATCTTTTTGTCAACAGCTTCGGATGGGGCGGCGATCCGAATAACGCATTCAACGCGCGGATTGATAAAGGCAAATTGTATGACTTCAGGGCCATGTTCCGGGCAGACCATAATGATTTCAACTATAACCTGCTGGCCAACCCGTTGAATCCACCGACTTCAAATCCCAGTATCCCGGTGACCTCTTCTCCTCATGCATTTTCTACCCGCCGGCGGATGTACGATTACGACCTTACTCTTCTACCTCAATCCAACATTACTTTTCGCATGGGATATTCGCGCAACAATATGACAGGCCCTTCATTTTCCAGTGTCCATGAAGGAACTGACGCATTGTTGGATCAGCTCTGGAACACCACTTTGAATTCTTATCGCTTTGGAGCAGATTTCAAAATCCTGCCGCGAACCGTGATCAGCTATGACCAAACCCTTGACTATTACAAGGGAGATACAAGCTGGCAGCTGGCCCCATTTTCCCCGGCATTCGTGCCCGGCCCCCCCGGAAGCGTGGATCTTGGGCTCCCGATTGACACGGGAAACAAGAATCCCTGTGCAGCTACGCCACCCACGGCAAGCTTGATTGATTCGACCGGAACACTTACCAACCTTGCCTGCAATGGTTTTTTCAACTATAACCGCGCGGACCACATTCGTACATCCACGCCGACAGAACGTTTGAGCTTGCACAGCAACTATTTTTCCAGGCTCGAATTGACCGCGTCATATGCATACAGCAATGCAGACATGACGGCGCCGGTCAATGAGTTCTTTAACGGTCTTAGCTCGCGTGGACGCACACGCCAGACCACCGTCGTGGGTCCGGGAGAAGCAAACCAGATTTCGAATGTGGCAGACTTCACCGCGACTGGCCACATCTCGCAGCACTTCCGTGTTGTTGAAACCTTTCGCTTCTGGGCATATCGCATTCCTTCTGCCTTCACTTCCGTTGAAACCGACCTGAACGTGCCGGGAAGCGGGACGTGCGCTCCTCCGAGCTGCTCACTGTTGACTCCAATCACCGCAACAACGCCAAATTTGACCGATACGGCTAACCAACTGTCATTCAACCAGAATTGGTGGCGGAACCAGGTGAACCTTGTCTGGGACGCTTCAAAGCATTTTGGTGGACGGATCGGTTTCCGTTATGGCGATAGGGTGTTTCATCGCTTTCTCAACTTTACGGGAGATGAAGACCGCACTGTCATTCACGAATACACGCCATTGGTCGCGTTCTGGGCAAGACCCATGCATTCTTTACGCTTGAATTTTGACTGGGAAAATACCAGTAATGATGAAACGATCGTCCGTATAGCGCCACGTAAAGAAAACCGTTATCGCGTCCAGGTCAACTACACGCCGGGGGCCTGGCTGGTGGTGGGAGGATCTGTCAATCTTTGGCACGCTTCCAATGACGATCCGCTAGTAAATTATCGGTCGCACAATCGAAATTATGGATTCACGGCAACAGTGACACGCTGGAAGAGATTAGGCTTTGATTTTGCCTATAACTACAGCAATTATCTGCAAGCCTCTTTTGTCTGCTTTAACAGCTCTGATACCACCAATCCCGTGGTAGCCGGCGCCGGCAGCTGCACTGCAAATGGCTTTAATGACAGCGACAACAACCTGCTGATTGATGGGCGATATACAAACAATACCCACTATGCGCTGGGATTAGTGACGATGAAACCAGAACCGCGGCTCACGCTCCAGGCGGGCTACAGCATTAACAGCGTGGGTGGACAGGCGCCACTGCTGAACAGTCTTCAGCCCTTTGGGCCTCTTCAATATAACTACCACCAGCCTCTGGCAAACATCGCATTGGACCTTGGCCATAACTTAACCGGAAAGGCCGCATGGAACTATTATCAGTACGGCGAAAAATCTTTTGTTGGACCTACTGACCCTAGGTATTTCCATGCCAATAACGCGACACTTTCATTGGGCTGGGCATTTTGAATATTCTCATTTGCGATCTTGTTGTAATTCATGCCTCACACTAAAGTAGGACAAGAATAAATAAGTTGCACCTAGGTGATTGTCGCTGCTACCAACCTTTGCGTGGCGTAAGCGCTGTGGCGTTATAATCGGCGATATGCACGTCAGATGTGCAATCACCGTCCTTATCCTTAGCGCAGCGATGCTTTCGCAATCTGCGCCTCCTTCATGTCCCGCTGGGCGCCCGGTGGATGACCTCATCGGCGAGATCCATAAGCAGCAAGCCAAAAAGAAACACCGCAATCCCAACCCGTTCCCGGACGCTATTTGCATTGGGGGATGGTGCCGAGGTCGCCCAAAAACGCCGCCCCCCGTTCCGGAACCCGCGCCACGAGCGGAAACACCCGGCACCGCCGACAATAGTTCCAGCAAGGTCCCCGTTGACAAGTGTGACGAGGCGATGGAACTGGCGCTTGAGGCCGCTCACAATGTCGAGGTCGGCGATTACTCCTTCGAAAGTAAGAACTATAACGGCGCGTTAATGCGATATAAGGACGCGAACGAAGAGAAGCCCGGTGATGCTGCCATTCATGTTCGGCTGGGACGAGTCTTTGAGAAATTAGGCCAGCTTCCGGAAGCGACCGGCCAATATAAGGCAGCCATGGATTTGGTGGGACCACAGAAGTGGTCGGATGAAGCTAAGGCAGCCTTAGTCCGGCTTGAGCAGCAGCCTTCACGCTAGTGCCCTGCTTAGAAATCGCCATCAAGTTTTAACGACATTATGGAAGCCATAGACCATAAAACACCCAGTCACCCATAATCAAATAACCGGAACAACGGTTTTTTGAAGCGATCGACAGAACCATTCCGGTTACGTCATCCACTTCAAATTCTTCCAAATCATCTGAGACGGCATATGGGGATTACAATACAAACGCCTTGCCATCCTTGTCACCAACGTTGCGAAAGCCTCGCCAATCCTCAGATGGAAGTGTCTCCTCGTGGCGGGAAAAATTTGGCGTGTTCCGCCCTGTTCGCCAATTCCTTCGTCTGGCCTGGCAAACGCACCGCGGCTATGCATCGGCCACGGTGTTGCTTCGCTTGCTGCGGGCTGGAGTTCCTATAGCCACGCTATGGGTGGCCAAATTGATCATTGACGCGGTTGTGGCCGCGCGTATGGGCCGGCCCAACCTTGCGCGATTGTGGGTGCTGGTGGCTGTGGAACTCGCGATTGTCGCTCTGGGCGAAGTGTTAGACAGAAGTTCCGCCGCAGTAGAAGCTCTTTTTGGCGATCTTTGCGCCAACCAGATCAATGAAAAACTTATAGCCCATGCCGGTTCACTTGACCTCCACCATTTTGAAGATCCCGCATTTTTTGACCGGCTGGAGCGGGCGCAACGGCAAACCACCGGACGCATCGGGCTGCTGACGCAGTTGCTAACTTTAGGGCAGGACTCTGTGACCCTGGTTACACTTGCTTCGGCGATCCTGTTTTATAGTCCCTGGCTGCTCTTGCTGCTGATCGTGGCTATCGTGCCCAGCTTTCTTGGAGAAGTCCACTTCAGCACCCTGGAATATTCGTTGTTGTATCGCATGACCCCGGAGCGCCGCCAGCTTGATTATCTGCGCTTTCTGAGCGCGAGCGATAAATCCGCAAAAGAAGTACAAATGTTTGGATTATCCAACTGGCTGTTGGGCCGCTACCACAAACTCGCGGCCCGCCTGCATGAAGCGAATAGCCGCCTGGCCCTGCGCAAAGGGATAGCTTCAATCTTACTGGCGTGGCTGGGACTAGCAGGATATTACGCCGGCTACATCCTTATTCTATGGCGCGCGTTTTACGGGATCATCACCATTGGCACGCTGACTTTTCTTGCCGCATCATTCCTGCGTTGCCGCGCGGCCATGGAGCGCCTGCTACTCTCGGTAAGCAACGTCTATGAACAGGGCCTCTACGTCCGCGATCTTTTTGAGTTCTTTGAATTGCAGCCAACCATCGGTTCACGGGCCGGTTCACGCGCTGTTCCCTCGCCGCTGAAACAAGGTTTGACATTTGAAGACGTAGGATTTCAATATCCCGGCAAAGACGGATGGGCCCTTCACCATGTGAATCTGTCTATCGCGCCGGGAGAGAGAATTGCCCTGGTAGGCGAGAATGGCGCAGGCAAGACGACGCTGGCCAAGCTGCTGGCGCGCCTTTATGATCCAACTGAAGGCCGCATCCTGCTGGATAGTGTGGATTTGCGCGAATATGAAGTTGCCTCCCTGCGCAGTGCCGTAGGGGTGATTTTTCAGGATTTTGTTCACTATGATATGCCACTGGATGAAAATATTGGTGTGGGTGAAATCAGCCAGGTGCAGGATTATCTCGATCAGCTTCTTGAGCAGCGGGACCGAAATGCGAACAGTACCGATCCGGCAATCGCTGATGCGGCAAGGAAATCGCAGGCGGATGCACTGGCTGCAAGCTTTCCTTCAGGGTATCGGCAAATGCTGGGCCGCCGCTTTCAAGACGGTCTTGAGCTTTCCGGAGGGGAGTGGCAGAAGATTGCGCTGGCCCGGGCCTACATCCGCAAATCGCAGATCATTATTCTGGACGAGCCCACTGCTGCCCTGGATGCGCGCGCCGAATATGAGGTCTTTCAGCGCTTTGCGGAGCTGGTGGCAGGGCAGATCGCTTTTTTGATTTCCCATCGTTTCTCGACGGTGCGCATGGCTGACCGCATCGTGGTCCTTCGGCAGGGCGCGATCGCGGAACAGGGAACGCATGATCAACTACTCGCGCTCAACGGGCTCTATGCGGAACTGTTCCGGCTGCAGGCGGAGGGATATCGTTGAAGCGAATCGGAACATCCGTTTATGACGCCACCGCTGCAACTTTTGAGCGCTACCGTTCTCTGCCCAACGCAGTAGTGGAATCGATTCGTTCGGCAATATGGGCTGAGGCGCATCTTCCCGATCAGGCGCGGGTGCTTGATCTTGGCGCAGGCACTGGAAGGATCGGTAAAGCTTTTTTGGCAGCAGGAGACTTCTACGTTGGAGTAGATTCATCGCTTGGCATGTTGCAGGAATTCTCAGCCAAACCGGAGTTCCGCGAATCGAAGATCTCTCTTCTGGCCCAGGCTGAGGGAAGCCAACTTCCGTTCAAGAATGCCGTCTTTGATCTGGTATTGCTCATGCAAGTGCTGAACTCCGCGAATTGGCGCCCGATCCCGGATGAATGCCTGCGTGTCCTGCGGCCCGGTGGAATTGTTGCGGTAGGTCATACAAAAAGCCCGGAATCGGGAGTTGATGCGCAGCTCAAACACCAGCTTGCGGCAATCCTTGAAACCATGCATGTCCCGTGGCACCAGCCGAGAGAATGGCGGAGGCAGGCCCTCGCCTGGCTTGAGGTCGCATCCGTGCGTCATTGGCATCGTGAGGCGGCCCGCTGGAAAGTTACTACCAGCGCGGAAGAATTTTTGTCGCGACATCAAACAGGCGCGAAGTTTGCCGCTCTGCCTCCTGCCGTCCAGCAAGAGTCTTTAGCGAGGTTGCGCGCATGGGCCGAAATAAATTTTGATTCTGCGCATGCCGGATTTGAAGAGCACCATAGTTTTGATCTGGGGATTTTTGAATTCTGACAAAGAAAGGTTCGAGATAAGAAAGCCAATGAAGAACGAGAAGAATGTTCAGCCTGCCCCGGGCGTGGAACTGCTGTCCGGCTCCTTAACGGATGCCTCTATTCAGCAGGCCACAGGAAAAAGTCCTGACTTTGCCATATTGCCCTGGGTCAATGTGGTGAAGATCGGGGGGCAAAGCATTATGGACCGCGGGCGCAGCGCGGTGTATCCGTTGGTGCAGGAGATTGTGAGCAATCTTGGCCGGCATAAGATGATTCTGGGAACAGGGGCCGGGACCCGCGCACGCCATATTTACAGTTTGGCGATTGATCTTGGACTTCCAACCGGAGTTCTTACCGTACTGGGTACCGCCGTGGCCTGGCAGAACGCGCAGATGCTGCATTATCTGCTGGCACAATACGGTATTCCCTTTATTGAGCCGGAAGGGTTCAGTACCTTGCCTCATTATTTAATGGAGCGCGGAGCCGTTGTCTGCCAGGGAATGCCGCCTTACAAACTGTGGGAGCCGAATCCGCCGGTCGGCCGCATTCCGCCGCAGCGCACCGATACAGGTTGTTTTCTGATCGCGGAAGTATTCGGCGCGCGCAAGATGATTTACGTAAAGGATGAAGACGGGCTCTACACTGCCGATCCCAAGAAGAATCCATCTTCAGAATACATTCCCCGTATCAGCGTGGAGGAATTATTAGCACGCGATCTGGAAGACCTGATCGTGGAGCGGGCCGTGCTGGAATTCATGGCGCGTGCACGTAACATCCGCGAAATCCAATTCATCAACGGACTTAAACCCGGCCAGCTTACTGCGGCGTTGAACGGTGAAGCTGTGGGAACCATCATCTACAGAAACGGAGACGCCCAGTGAGTTTCGATCATTCCAGCTCTCAGCATGTCACATCGAGTCTTATGCGCGAATCGTTGGTGGATAAAAATGTCATCGCGCGAACCGAGGCGCCAGTGTCCGCGATTCTGCCTGATGTAAACGTGATCCAGATCGGCGGACATTCGATCATGGACCGGGGACGTTCGGCCCTGCTCCCGCTATTGGATGAAATCGTGGCCAATCAAGCGGAACACCGAATGATCATAGGCGTGGGGGCCGGCGTGCGTTCGCGGCACATCTTCTCCGTGGGACTCGATTTAGGCTTGCCTACCGGCGCGCTGGCTGCGCTTAGCGCAAAGGATTCCGCCCAGAATGCTTACATGGTTTCCTGCTTACTGGCAAAGCATGGATTTGTTTATCTGGAAGCGCCCTTCGTAGTGCAGTTGCTTCCTGCGATGCTTGCCGCTGCTCGCGGCGCGGTCTTTAATGGCATTCCGCCTTACTCGCTCTGGGAACATCCACCCCTTCTGGGCAAGCTGCCGCCTCACGGCAGCGACGCCGGATCATATCTGGTGGGTGAGGTCTTTGGCGTGCGCAGCGTCATCCTGCTCAAGGATGTGGATGGAATCTATACAGCAGATCCCAAGATCGACCCGGCGGCGGAGTTTATCCCTGAAGCCAGCGCACAGGAACTCATTGATAGAAAACTGCGCACACTTCCCATTGAACCTGTGGTGTTGGACCTGCTAACGCGGGCGAAGTTAGCGCGCAGTATCCGGGTCATCAATGGCTTGACGCCCGGCAACCTTACGCGCGCTCTTAAAGGAGAGTCTGTAGGTACGTTGATCAGGCAATAGAAGCAAGCAATTCAACGTCGATGGGCGGACAGTTCTGAGTTTTTTCTGCTTCTTCTCTCTCCCATTCTGGGAATCCTGATTGCGAAAATTCCAGTGAAAACGTTGAACGAGAGAACGATTCTTCTTAAGCTGGTTTGATTGGGTCGCAATCTGTTTTCTTCTGGTATAGAAGATTGCGGACAACGGTCCGAGACGAAGAGGCAGTATCGCGCGATTGTCCTAAATTACCAAGTGACGCAATTGGCGACAAACCGGCAATGGCCGACAACTCCCGCGCCTATGCCGACAACCCTGAGGTTCCGGTAACCCAACCCTGATTTTTAGGGTGATCCATAAGGGACTTAGAAAATTCATATCACTCAAAAAAGGAGCAAATCAATGCTGGAGCAAATCATGTCTAACCGAGTACTGACCCGCCAGGGCGCGCGCGAGTTGACGACCGAAGAAGTACAGAATGTTGCCGGAGGAGCCACTACTACCGGATGCCGTGGCACCTCGCTTCACAAGGGCGGCCCCATAGTCGACGTCCTCTGCGACCCCAGCTAGTCAAGCGGGGACGCAGTTTCCAGAAATGAAGTAAACACCAGGAAGAACAATTCATAAAGGAGAAAATCATGTCGAAAATAACGGACAATCGAGTGCTCAGCCGTCAGTTGGCTCGAGACTTGTCACTACAAGAGCTTACAACCATTACCGACGGGTTCTTTACAAGTCCGCACAAAGACGTAACGACCACCTTCTGCACGCTTGCCTCAGACGGCGACGATGATTAAGCAGCAGCAACGGCCGCCGTCAAAACTGGCGGCGGCCCTTATGCTTCCTTCCAGCGCATTTTTTAGTAACGAGGAGAACTCGAAATGAAAGTCATCATTTTCGCCTACGAGAAAGAAAACCATACAGCGCCGGTGAAGTGGGCGCTGGAACAAGCAGGCTATGAAGTAGCTTGCTGGGGCGGGCTTTCATGGACTGAGCAGCAACAAGCTTCACTGTTGATGAACGCGCAAGCGAAGATGACTCTGGGCCCGTATACGTTGGAACGGGGTGACGCCATCTGGATCCGGCGGCCTGATGTGCCGACGTACAATCCCAACGTATCCGAGGCCGATAGGAAATTTGCGGAACAGGAATATCGCGCTTTTTACCAGTGCATTGCGTACACGCTGGAAACCATGCCTGTGTGGTGCATCAACAAATTTTCAGCCGCGCGCTTTATCCACAACAAGGCGGTACAACTGAATCTGGCCGGGGCCTGCGGCCTGCGCGTGCCTGAAACCCTGTTATCGAATTCGCCGGGCCGCGTTCGGGAATTCGTGGGCCGCAATCCCAGCAAGACGGTCGGCAAAGGATTCAGCCCTCATGTCTGGCAGCGTAGCGATGAAGAGGGCGTGTCAGTCACCGAAACGTTCAAGTTGACGCCTGAACTCCTGCCGTCGGATGAGGTCCTCACCTACGCTCCCGGCATTTATCAGGAAAGAGTAGACAAGCAATTCGATATTCGCATGGTCATCATGGGCCATAGGGTTTATTCTTTTGCGTTGCACAATCCAAAGAAGGCGCTCGACTGGCGGCAGGATGCAGGATTGGGCAACGTCCACGTGGAAATCATTCCTACGCCACCCGAGATTGAAAAAGGAATACTGGAGTTTGCCGCGAAGTCAAAAATCTGTTTCGGTTCAGTTGATTTTGCCGTGGACAACGACGGGCAATGGTGGTTTCTGGAGATCAATGAGCAAGGACAGTTCCTGTGGCTGGACCAATTTAATCCCCAGGCCAGGACTTTGGAGAAATTCTGCGCTTTTATTACCTCTCCGGAAGGCTCTGACCACCCGCTGGAAAATCGCCTGGGACTGTTTCCTTCTTTTTCTGATTTCATCACGCACTTCAGGAGTCGTCCTGAAAACCAGGAGCCTATCGATATAGCCGCAGCCGTTGCGGCATCTCCTTTTATGTCGCGGGAAACGGGAAGAGCCGGGTGATTTGAAGCTAAATAGTGTCACAAGCGGCACTTGGTTTTGTCCACTTCCCTTGTTTCACTGTCCGTGAAGACCGTGAGTTAATATCGCAACGCTGTTCGAATGTAACTTCTGTACGACATTCTTTTGAATAGCAGACGAGCACGCCTCCCCATTCAGATAGATTTTATCTAGGTTATTGATACTAAAGGGCCTTAGATGCCTTTTTGCTGGCAGATAAAAATCTCCTCGTCAGAAAGAGACCTCATAAACTCGAATGTCCGGCTTCGTACCGAGTAGAATCTCGATTCACGATTAAACGGCCGGATGGCACAGGAAGAAATCCCAATTCGGGAACTGCTGCAGCTTTGCTTAAGCACAGACGCGGAAGAGCACTGGCGGGAATTTGTCCGCCGGACCCAGCCCTTGATCGCCAGCGTGATCATCAATACCGTGCGGCGATGGAAACAACCTGCGCCCAGCCTGGTGGATGATCTCATCCAAAACACCTATGTGAAGCTTTTTGACAATGATAAGAAGGCGCTGCGTAGTATTAAAAATGAACACGAGAACACAATCTTTGGATATCTGAAGGTGGTAGCTTCAAATGTTGTGCGTGACCACTTCCGCAAGCCTGGAAATAAAGCGGATGAAGTTGAGCTGACTGATGCGGTAGTTCCGCCCGGACCGCAGGATCGCGAGCGCCTTAAATTTGCGGAAAATAAAGAAGAGGTCAAGACAGTTCTAAAGACACTTTCACCCTCTGAGACCTACGAGAGAGATTTGGCGATTTTCTGGTTCTTTTATGAGCAGGGTTACACGGCAAAAGAAATTTCCCTGCTGCCCCATGTCGGGTTGACGGTGAAAGGCGTGGAGGCCGTTATTCTTCGCCTGACCCGCTATGTTCGCGAGAGACTGGAAGGGAAAAAACCAGAGAAGGATGAGTGAGAGGCGTATTTTCATCAGGTTAGCTGGGACAAAAGGTTTATCGCGATTTTTTGCGTCTTAGGGATTGAAGGGCAATATTAAGGGAATCAAATGAACGAGAGAAAAAGAGACATTTCCGATTCCACACTATTACTCATGGGCGCTGCTGCTCTTCATCGGATGCGGTCAGGCATATGTCGAAAGATTATGCCGTCCGAAATTATTTGCCTGGGGAAAATTGTTCTATGAACGCGCCGCGGCCTAATTGTCCCGATAACGACGTACTACAGGAACTGGCCGCTGGAATATTAGCGCCAGCGATGGCCGAGCAAACAATGCTGCATGTGGCAGAGTGTCCGTCCTGCGGCCCCACGTTGCGGCGATACTTGAAAGAGTTTTCTGAGGAGCAATCTCCGGAGAATATTGCCATCCTGAAAGAATTGCAGAGTTCCAAGCCGGGTTGGCAAAAGAAGTTGGTAGGGAAGTTGATCGGCGGTGGCGGCGGGTTTCCCGGGCTGAGGTTCGCACGGCAGTTGATCGGTAGTAGTGGCGGTCCCTTTCTTTGGGCGAAGCTTATGCCCGCAACTGCTGTCTTAGCGGCGGTGGTCTTTGGGTTCGTTCAAGGGCCGGGGCTCTGGACAGATTTCAAGGTGAATCAGGCGCAGAAAGCAATAGGCGCTACTTTCATCGGTCGGCGAACTACTTTAGCGCGGCTACCGAACGTCGGCTATGCGCCGTATAATCCGTTCCCAACGAAGCTAGGCGCAGAAGATGGACTTGGCGTGGATGAGGTGCCACCATCGTTGCACGAAGCCAGCGGCGCGGCTAACAAGAATCTTCAAGCAAGCAATGCCGATCCGCGCTGGCTGCAAATCCAGGGACGCGCGTTGTTATGGGAGTCCACCCCAAGCAGCCTGGAAAAAGCCGAAAAAGACTTTGAAAAAGCGCGGTCCCGGGGGCTGGCAGCTCCCAGCCTGGAGATTGACTTGGCGGCCAGTTATTTTGAGCGTGACAGCCGCACCGAACATCCCAATCTGCAACGCACGCTCAACCTGCTGAGCGAAGTCCTGAGCAAGCCAAACCTGAGCAAAGAGGACCACGCCAGTGCACTGTTCAATCTAGCTATCGCATATGAAAAGACCGAGGCATGGGACTTGGCGGTAGAGACGTGGGAAAAATATCTTCAGGTTGACAGCACAAGCGGATGGGCGGGAGAAGCACGCCAACACTTAAAAGATGCGCAGAGGAAAGTTTCTCTCCTGCCGCAAAAGTACTCTGATCCATCTTTTTTTTTGCAACAAAAAGCCCAGGGAACCCTGAGGCCTGAAGACCCCGAACAGTATCAGCAAAAAGCCTTGAGTGAGTGGCTCCCGGCAGCCGCAACGGACAAAAATAGCGATGCCTATCGCGCACTTAGTTCATTAGCAGATGTTTTGTCGAACGAGCATTCGGATCAATGGATGAAAGCTTTCCTCGCGTTGATGAGCCCCTCAGAGAGCGAGGGGACGAGAGCGCTTAGTGCCGCCGTCGCGGCCAACGAAGGGGGGCGTTATGACGTGGCGATTCCCCAATCAGAGATAGCGGAAGAAATATTTAAGACCCATAAGAACGTGCCCGGACAATTGTTCGCGCAGTTTGAATGGGTTTACGCAAAGCGAAGCTTTTTGCATGCGGAAGAATGCCTGGCTCGTGCAAACCCTCTGTGGGAAGCGCTTTCTTCAACAAAGTATCGATGGTTGCAGGGACAAGTAGCACTGGAAAGGGCGCAATGCAAAAATTTTCTTGGCGAGCTGAGTGAATCTGACAGTGATTCCGCGATGAGCCTGACTATTGCGCAGCGCTCGCATTTTCCCGTGCTGGAACTCCGCGTTTTCGGCATTTCCGCCAGCATGCATCTTCAGCAAGGAAGATGTGATGGAGCGTGGGAGCAAGGAGTGGAAGGGTTAAGGCGATATTGGGAAGGAATTTATCCCAGAGATCGGCTGGACCAGTTTTATGCGGTTCTATGGCAGTGCACAGAGGAATCCGGTTCCCTGTATGCCGCACGCGATGTGCTTCAACATACTTTAGCCTTGCGCAGAATAGCTCCGGTTCGCAATCCATTTCGTGAAGCCATGCTGCACCTACGTCTGCGGAATATTTTCCTTTCGCAAAAACAACACAAGCTTGCAGAATCAGAGGACGAGGCTGCGTCATTGCTCCTGGCGGATCTCAAAGACAAAAAGATCGATCTTACCGAGTATCGCCTGATTAATGACATCGAGCCTGCAGAACTTCAATTACAGCAAGGCGATCCTGAGACGGCATTGGCAACGATCAAAAGAGTAAGTAGCAACCTGAAAACCGTTCAAGATGACTTCATTACCATGAACGTTAATCGCGTCTCTGGAAATATTGATCGGGAACTGGGCAACCTGGACGAAGCCAAAAGCGAATACCAAAACGCAATTAATATTGCCGAAACAACATTGAAGAGCCTGAAGGATGGAGAGGATCGGCTCAAATGGCTTAAAGCCACAGATGACAGTTATCGGGGACTTGTGCGTGTTCTGTTGGCGCAAAAGAAAGCTGAAGAAGCACTGGAAAAGTGGGAATGGTACCAGAGCCGGCCGCTGCTGCAGGGCTTCCGCGCTACTGACGTTCCAAGTTCCGCCACCGAATCCAGCCGGAATCAAGGAAAGAGTTCGAGGAAACCTGCGAAGGCTCCTGGGGAAACGCGTCTGGTTTATGCGAACTTCAAAGACGGTTTGCAGATCTGGACATCCAATGAGAAGGGAGTACAGAGTACCTGGGTAAAAGTAAAGCAGCAGGATTTTGAGCGCACGGTGCGTGACTTCTCTGAACGGTGTGCAACTCCTGATTCCAAGTTATCTGAACTGCGGGAGGAAGGCACATGGCTGTATGCTCAATTACTTCAGCCCATCATCGCTTCGTTGCCGGAATCCCAGGCTGTGATTGTGGAACTGGATCGCTCCGCCTATAACCTTTCCATGGAGGCCCTGACCAGTCCGGCAGGATGGTACTTCGGAGAGAAGTATCCGGTGGCATACTCACCTGGCACACGGATGGAGCAAGCACTTCGTATATCCCCGTCACTTGGCCTGGACGCGGAACTGCTTCTGCTTGACGCGTCTCATACGTCCGGTTCAACCTATCTGCCCGGGATGGAAGCTCAAAGAAATCTAATCTCTCACCTCTTTCCGCGAACCCACATCGTAGATTCCTCAACGACGCGCTGGAATGAAACACATTCTCTGCTCGCATTGAACCAAATCTTTCACTATATTGGTCACGGACGACGTGACGGGAGTGGGACGAGCCTGGTTTTGAATGCCAAAGACTCGTTGCGCGCAACAGATATTGATCCGAGACTTTTCGCACGATCGCAACTTGTGGTATTGGCCGCGTGCTCAACAGCGATTGGCAGGGAAAGCGGATTGCTAGATACCAATAGTCTGGTTCGGGCATTTCTGACGGCGGGGGTTCCGAGCGTTGTTGCCAGTCATTGGGACGTTGACTCAGCCAGCACCTCCCGACTAATGATCAATTTTTATCAGAATATAGCCGCCGGGCAATCTATCGTGCAGGCCATCTATCTGGCACGGAAGG
>DASXKZ010000236.1:0-2842 GCA_036496525.1 Candidatus Angelobacter sp. | reverse complement strand
GCCAATTTCATTGTTTGCCGCCATCAGCGTGACCAGGATGGTCTTGTCATCGATGGCGCGCTTGAGGTCGTCCATATCGACCAGGCCGTCTTTTTGCACCGGCAGATAAGTTACGCGGTAGCCATTCTTCTCAAGACGCTTACAGGTGTCGAGCACAGCCTTGTGCTCCGTCACCGCGGTGATGATGTGGTTGCCCTTCTCGCGGTACATTTCGGCGACACCCTTGATGGCAAGGTTGTCGCTCTCAGTGGCGCCGGAGGTAAAGATAATTTCTTTCGTCGTAGCGCCGACCAGCTTGGCAATGCGCTCACGCGCGATTTCCGTGGCCTCTTCGGCGGCCCACCCGAACGAGTGATTGCGGCTGGCGGAGTTGCCAAACAGCTCCTTGAAATAAGGCAGCATTTCTTCCAGCACGCGCGGATCGACCGGCGTGGTGGCGTGGTTGTCCATGTATACCGGCAACTTTACGCCGTTGGGGATGGTCTGTGTGCTCATTATTCTCCTACCTTCTCTAAACCTGTCAGGCCAGTGTTACCAGCTCGGCCAATTTTTTGGGTTGC
Organism: Candidatus Angelobacter sp.; assembly: GCA_036496525.1. GTDB lineage: Bacteria > Acidobacteriota > Terriglobia > Terriglobales > Acidobacteriaceae > Angelobacter. The sequence continues at coordinate 2,282 of DASXKZ010000236.1, read as the reverse complement.
CCATGTAAGCTTGGCTCTTCACGCATGTCTGCTATGGAGATGCCGCGCAGTACATCTTCGATTCCCTGATTCACCTTTTTCAACGGCTCGCGAATGGTGCACAGATCGCTCTGCTCGCAATCACCGTGAATCGTGACGCATGACGTAATGAACAGCGGTCCGTCTATCGCACGAATCACTTCATAAGCGCTGATGCTTTTTGCATCACGGGCTAGTACGTATCCACCATGCGTACCGTGCTGCGACTTCAGCAATCCCGACTTCACAAGCCGCTGTAAAATCTTGGCCAGTAGTTCTTGGGGAATGCGGTACGAATCCGCAACGTCTTTCGCGCTGCATGCCCCCTGGTCAGCGTGCTCGGCGAGGTGCTTCATCGCCATTAATCCGTAATCCGCTTTTTTGCTGAGCCGAAGCATTTTAGTGCTGCCCTGGTTAATCCGGACTAATTCAGTCGGATATTGAAATTCTAGCCCCCATCCCTATAAAACGCAACCCGTTACAGCCAAATACCGAGGTTGGACGTCCAAGGGACAAATATGGGTATTGAACGGGAAATAACCCTGTGCGGAAGAGACTTGACAACTGCCTCGCCAAGGCTAAAAATACGGCCAATTTCCGGAGTTTTGCCTGGCCCTCCCGGGCGGGGCGCTCGTAGACCGGATTTATGACTCCCATCCCGCAGCCGCCAGCTCCCGCGAAACCGCCTATGCAACCATGTAAGCATCCACGTGTGCAAATTGTGTCGCGCGATGAAGACTCCGAATACGTCGAGTGCAAAGAATGCGGAGAGATTTTCGAGTCCAGCGAATTCAAAGACATGCTGATCGAAGACACCAAGTTCAGCAAAGAAACCTAGCCAACCGCGCCTGCGTTAGAAGCTCTCATTTTTGAATTTGCGTTGGTTACTCTCTGTTACCTTCCATAACCATGGTAATCGGGGAAAGACCTTGTTCGTTGTAGGCAGCTTGTCAACATTTGTAAACTTCGATCGGGGGGAATCTGTCTATCTCGGAGTATGCAATGTTGAATGCATTGGTTGTAGACGATTCCATGTTGATCCGCCATACCGTTTGCCGGTATTTGGAGGAGCGGGGCTTTGCTGTGGAAACCGCAGCCAATGGTCAGGAAGCGCTGGAAACTTTGAAGCGTCTACTGCCTGACCTGATTATTACTGATATGCATATGCCGAAGATGGGCGGGACTGAATTCATCACGGCGCTGAAGAGCAATGAAACTACTGCAAATATTCCTATCGTGATTGTTTCGTCCAAGCAAAATGAAAGCATTAAGAAAGAAAACCGCGCTGATCTGAAGATTTATAAAGATATTGAGATTGAGGAGCAGTTGGCGAATGCGCTGCAAACGGTACTCGGGACTGCTAAAGCAGCTTCTGCGGGGAAGTAGTCGACTACTTCGTTAAGACCATTCCTGCTTCCGCGGAAAAATCCAGGGGAGCGAAGTCGTGGGTCAGGAATTTTGGGTAAGCTGCGGCTGCGATCATGGCCGCGTTGTCGGTGGATAACGGACGCGATGGGAAGTAGACCGGCATGCCCTCTTCGGCTCCTGCCTTTTCGAAACGCTGACGCAGCTCCGCATTAGCCGCTACGCCTCCAGTGACAAATAACGTGGCGATATCGCAGCTACGCGCCGCTGCCAGCGTTTTGGCAATCAAATCTTCCACGATTGAGCTTTGAAACGACGCGACCAGATCCAGGGTTTGCTTATCGCAGTTCGCTAAATAATCTTCCAATTTTGGCTTGGAAACCTCGGCCAGTGCTTTGCGGCGAGCCTCGATGGATTCTCTCATCGTATGTGTTTCGACGTAGCGCAGTACCGCGGTCTTGATTCCGCTATAGGAAAAATCGAAGCGCGGCCGGTTATCAGTCTTTTTGCCTCGTTGGTTGCGGTCCGGATGCTTGATCTGAGAGAGCGAAAACTTTACTGCGGTGGGATCGCCATGGGTGGAGAGGCGATCAATCACCGGTCCGCCTGGATAACCAAGTCCTAAAAGCTTCGCGACTTTGTCGAAGGCCTCTCCGGCGGCGTCGTCGCGAGTGCGCCCAATATTTTCGTAACCCCAGGTTTCGTCTTTTTGTTCCGCTAAATAAAGATGTGTGTGCCCGCCAGAGACGACCAGCGCCAGCACTGGGAACATCAGTTCGTGATTGCCTTTCTGCCGCTCCTCCAATAGCACAGCATGGATGTGGCCTTCCAGATGATTCACTGCGATCAGCGGCTTATCCAAGGCAAAAGCCAGCGCCTTAGCGTAGCTGATTCCCACT
>DASXKZ010000235.1:0-26422 GCA_036496525.1 Candidatus Angelobacter sp. | reverse complement strand
CTTCAAGCCGCTGATGGTTCCACTCAAGCTGGGGTTAGCGTGCCCATAGACGCGGGAAGTGCTGGTTGCAGCCGCAGTTAAGGGAGCAGGCGTTACCGTCAATGTGCCGTTGCTTGAGCTGACCGAGTAATTTGACAGCTTACCGGCCGGATCCGACAGCGTTGCAACGATAGGATAGGTACCTACTGAGCTAGCCGCATTCGCGACGCTGGAGAAGCTCGCCGTGATGTTGTCGCCGTTCTTAAGGCCAGTCAACGTGCCGGTGAATGCCGGGTTAGGATCTCCATACACGCGGGAAGCACTGGCAATGACGACGCTCAGCGGCGCCGGAGCGACGGTAAGAACGCCATTGTTGACGGTGAGAGCGTAGTTGCTTAGCCTGCCGGCCGGATCAGACAAAGTCGGAATGATTGGATAGTTTCCGACCGGACTGGTTGGATCGGCAGCAGCGGAGAACGTAGCGCTGATGTTGTCGCCATTCTTCAAGCCGGTGATCGTGCCGGTGAATGCCGGATTCGGATCGCCATAGAGGCGGCTGGCATTCGCAGCAGTTACAACCAGCGGAGCTGGGCTGATAGTCAACGTGCCATTGTTGATGACCACGGTGTAGTTCGCCAGAGCACCCGTTCCGTTATCCGAAACCGCCTCTACGATTGGATACGTTCCAGGTGCGCTGGTCGAAGTGGCCGCAGTGCTGAAGCTGGCCGTAATGTTGTCACCATTCTTGATTCCAGCAATCGTTCCGCTGAGTGCCGGGACCGCGTCGCCATAAACCATGCTGGCGCTGGCTGCGCTAACGGTCAGTGTGGCCGGAGTCACGGTCAGCGTGGCGTTCGTGATTGTCACGCTGTAGTTGCCCAGTTTGTTGGTGGGATCAAGCAGCGAAGCCGTGATTGGATAGGTCCCGGGTGCGCTGGCAGCGGTTGCCGTTGTGCTGTAAACAGCGGTGATGTTGTCACCGTTCTTTACGCCCGTGAGCGTTCCGCTCAGGTTGTTCGGATCGCCATAAGCGCGCGAGGAGTTAGCCGCAGCCACGGTCAAAGGCGCTTGGGTCACGGTGAGCGTGCCATTATTCGAGGTTACGATGTAGTTGCCCAGCTTGTTAGTCGGATCAACCAGCGTGGGGACGATCGGATACGTTCCCACGACCGCCGTCGGAGCGGCGCTGGTGGCGCTGAAGGTGATGTTGTCACCGTTCACCAATCCAGTGATCGTTCCGGTGAAGGCCGGGTTCGGGTCGCCATAAGCGCGGGTTGCGTTGTTGGCGGTCACAGTCAGCGGCACTTGTGTGATCGTCAAAGTGCCATTCGTCAGCGACACAGCGTAATTGCTGAGTTTGTTCGTCGGATCACTCAGGACCGGCGTGATCGCGTAGCTGCCGACGTTGCTGGTTGGATCAGCCACGGTCGTATAGCTCGCCGTGATGTTGTCCCCGTTCTTCAGGCCAGTGATAGTCCCCGTGAAGACCGGATTTGCGGCCCCATAGGCGCGGCTGGCACTCGCCGCCACTACTGAGAGTGGAGCTGCATTCACGGTGAGAACACCGTTGTTGAGGACCACCGTGTAATTGCCGGCCTGATTGTTAGGATCCACCAGCGTCGGAACGATTGCATATGTTCCTGGAGCACTTGCGGCTACCGCTACGCTGGAGAACGTCGCCGTGATGGTATCGCCATTCTTCAGGCCCGTGATTGTGCCGGTAAAGGCCGGGTTCGGATCACCGTAGAAGCGGCTGGCATTGGCTGCCGTCACCGTTAGTACAGAGTTTGTAATGGTGAGCGTGCCGTTGTTGATGGTCACCGTGTAATTGCCAAGCTTTCCGGTTGGATCAACCAGGGCAGGAGTGATGGGATATGTTCCCACCGGGCTGGTCTGGGTAGCCGTGGTGCTGTAGGTTGCGCTGATGTTGTCGTTGTTTTTGATTCCCGTGATGGTCCCGGTGAACACAGGGTTTGGATCACCAAAGGAACGGGTTGCGCTGGCCGCAGTAACGGTCAGCGGCGCTGTCGTAATTGTCAGCGTGCCGTTGCTGGAAGTTACGGTGTAATTGCCGAGCTTGTTGGTCGGGTCAACCAGCGTCGGGGTGATGGGATACGTTCCCACCGGGCTGGTTGGATCGGCAGTGGTGGCATAGGTAGCGGTGATATTGTCGCCATTCTTGATTCCGGTAATCGTGCCCGTGAATGCCGGGTTGGCATCACCGTACACACGAATGGCGTTAGCCGCTGCAACGCTCAGCGCAGCCGGTGTGATCGTCAAATTGCCGCTGACGAAGTTGAAGCTATAGTTCGGAGCCGAGAGCGTTCCAATCGTGCAGACGATGGGATACGTCCCGACTGCGGTCGTCGGATCGGCACTGGTGCAGCTTGGGCTTCCGCTCACAACCGCAACAGTCTCGCCGTTGACGAAACCAGTGATGTTGAAAGCAAAGGCCAGATTCGGATCACCATAAATCCGGCTGGCATCGGCCGCGGTCACAGTCAACACTGCGGGATTCACGGTGAAGGCTGCGCTACCTGAGGCGGCTTTGTTGGTGGCGTCGCCGGCGAAACTGGCGGTCACGCCCGCAGGATACGATCCAGCGGCGATGCCCACCAGGCTTGCAGGAACTGACGCTAACCCGGTTGCATCGGTTACGGCGCTTCCAATCGACGTGCCGTTCAACGAGAAGCTGACGGTCTTGCCGGCCAGAGGACCGGTTGGGGTGGTCAAGGTTGCTGAAAGCGTCGTGCTTCCTGCATAGGTTCCGCTGGCCGGAGCCACAGCCAAGGTCGTAACGGCAAGTTGTGTAACCGTCACGTCTGCGCTGGCGGAGTTGTTTGCGGTATTCGCATCAACTGCCGAGCTGTTGCTGATGCTTACAGTGTTAGTGGTGACTGTACCGTCAGGAATTGACAAGCCAGGCTGGGCAACGATCGTCACGGTCTGCGATTCGCCGCTCTGGAGCAAGTAGAAGCTCGCTGCGGCGGAGTTGGTGATGCAGGCGCCGTTTCCGGTCGCCGCACAAGAAACCAGAGTAAAGCCAGTCGGCAAGCTGTCAGTGACAGTAGCTGCCGCTGGGTCAACACCATTGTTCGTCAAGGTGATGGTATAGGTCACGTTCTGGCCGCCCAGCACGCTAGACGGAGAGGCTGAAACCGCGACGCTCAGATCTGCGTTGCTGGCCATGCGCGGCGGATAAGCAACCAGGTCCTGGACCTGGCCTGCATTCGCAATCGCCACATCGCCAAGCTGTGAGAGCGAGCCCGCGCCATTGATGCTGAACACGGCCACGCCGAAGGTATCGTCCGCCACAAAGAGCAGGCTGCCGGAGCGGTCCGTTGCCATGCCCACCGGAGCGTGCAGTGAAGCTGCGCTGCCAAAGCTGCCGAGGCTGCTCAGGCTGCCGCCAACGCCCACGCCGTATGCGCTCACGCTGTTGTTGCCCTGGTTGCTGGCGAACAGGAAGCTGTCATTCGGGCTGAGCAGGACCACGTTGGAGTTAGCCGCAGTGGTGCTGAACGGGCTGCCCGCAACCGATGAGAGAACACCGTTCGCGCCAATCGTCCATGCATCCGCGAAGCCCGCTGTTGCGCTGGCTTCCGCGCCAAAGAGCAAGCCGCTGGTGGAGCTGAAATCCAGACCGGCAAGCGTTCCGGTTCCGGCCTCTCCGAACGGCGATCCGGCGACCGCGATCAGCGAGCCATCAGGATGGATGGAGAACACTGAGACGCTGGCGCCGTTCGAGACTGCCAGAAGCTGTCCGTTGGCCGAAATTTTCATACTGGCGTTCGGGACAACCGGGTTTGCGGTGGTGGCAAGTGAAGCAAGTGCGCCACCCGCGCCGATGCTGAAGGTCTTGATCTGGCCGTTGCTTGAAGCCATCAGGAAGCGTCCGTCAGGCGTGGCGCTCAGGGAAATTCCAGAGCACGCATCGAGCGTGAGACCAGAAGCGAACGGTGAACCGGCTGCCGCCGTCAACGCGCCGCTGGTTGGATTGATAGCGAAGGCGCTGATGGTCCGATCGCCGCCGTTGGAAACGAACAGCAGGTTATTGCCCGCGCTCAAGGCCAGGCGATTCACAGAAGAGCAAGCTGCGTTCGCGCCCAAACCGCCGGTGGCGACAGGCGAGCCAGCCAAAGCCGACAGAGTTCCGTCCACGGCTACTGAGTAGCCGGCGATGCTGTTGCCGGTTGCGGCCTGGTTATTCACAAAGAGGAAGTTCGCCGTGGGCGCAGCATTCACGGTCAACGTGCCATTGGTGGACGTGACAGTGTAATTGCCGAGCTTGCCGGCAGGATCAACCAGCGCCAGAGTAATCGGATACGTTCCGACCGGGCTGGTAGCAGTTGCCGTGGTTGAGTAGGTTGCAGTGATCGGGTCGCCGTTCTTGATTCCCGTAATAATTCCGCTGAGTGGCGGGTTGGGAGTTCCGAACAGACGGCTGGCGTTCGCCGCAGCCACGCTCAAAGGAGCAGGATTGATAGTCAGCGTGCCATTGTTGATGGTCACGGCGTAATTGCCGAGCTTGTTTGCCGGGTCGATTAGAGTCGCCACAATTGGATACGTTCCAATCGGGCTCGTCGGATCAGCCGTGGTGCTCACGCTGGCCGTGATTGGGTCGCCATTCTTGATTCCGACAATCGTTACGCTGAGCGCTGGGTTCGGATCACCATAGAGGCGGCTCACGCTGATTGCGGTCACGGTTAGCGGCGCCGGATTTACAGTAAGGACGCCGTTGTTGCTGACCACAACATAGTTCGCTAACGCGCCAGTGCCGTTGTCTGACACTGTGGGCACGATTGCATACGTTCCCACAGGGCTCGTAGGATCAGCAACGCTCGAGTAGGTTGCGGTGATGTTATCGCCGTTCTGGATTCCCTGGATGGTGCCGGTGAAGATCGGATTCGGGTCGCCATAGAAGCGGCTCGCGTTGTTCGCCGTGACCGTCAAAATTGCCGTGGTCACAGTCAGCGTGCCGTTATTGATGGTCACCGTGTAATTGCCCAGCTTGCCGGTGGGGTCAACCAGAGCAGGAATAATCGGATAAGTTCCCGCCGGGCTGGTGGCCGTGGCCGGAGTTGAGTAAGTTGCGGTGATGTTGTCGCTGTTCTTGATGCCGACGATCGTGCCGGTGAAGGTCGGGTTCGGTGCGCCAAAAGCGCGGGTTGCATTGTTAGCCGTGACGCTCAACGGAGCAGGGCTGACGGTGAGCGAGCCGTTGTTCAACGTGACAACATAGTTAGCCAGCGCGCCGGTGCCGTTGTCGCTCGGCGAAGGATTAATTGGATAAGTTCCGACCGGGCTGGCTGGCGTTGCAGGAGTCGTATAGATCGCGGTGATGTTGTCGCCATTCTTGATTCCGGCAATGGTCCCGGTGAACGTCGGGTTGGGATCGCCATAGAGGCGGGCCGCATTGTTGGCCGTGATCACCAGAACTGCCGGGGTGATCGTCAGCGTTCCGTTGTTAATTGTGACCGTGTAATTTCCAAGCACTCCGCCAGGATCAACCAGCGTTGCCGTGATCGGATACGTTCCAACCGGGCTGAGCTGGGTTGCCGTGGTGCTGTAATTCGCGGTGATCACATCGCCATTCTTCAGGCCCGTGATGGTTCCAGTGAATGTGGGATTCGGATCGCCATAAGCGCGCGATGCGTTATCCACGTTCACCGTCAATGGGGCCGGATTGATCGTCAGCGTGCCGGCGACAAACGCGAATAGGTAATTCTGTGCAGAGAGAGTTCCAATGGCGCAGGTGATGGGATAAGCGCCAACCGGGCTTGCCGGGGTGGCGGCGCTGGTGCAATCCGCTGCTCCGCTTACCACGGAGATATCGTCGCCATTTACAAATCCGGTGATGGTGTAAGTAAACGGCGGATTCGGATCGCCATAGAGCCTGGATTGATTATCTGCCGTGACGGTCAACTGCGCTTTGGTCACAGTCAAATCGCCCAGGGCACTGCTGGCAGCGAAGCTCGCATCGCCGCCAAAGGTCACTGTGAAGGCCTGCGGGTGGAAGCCGACCGTGGTGAAGCCCAGCGGGACGATGACTGTGGCGACGCCGTTGGCGTCTGTTACCGCGTTGTAGGCGCTGTTGTTCTGGTTAAAGTTGAATCCGATTGTTTCGTTCGGAACCGGAGTGCCGCTGCTGGTTTTCAGCGTGGCAGTCACGGTCGCGTTTCCGCCGAAAGGACCAGTGGCCGGCGGGACGGTAAGCGTTGTCCCTGTCTGAGTGCCAATCGTGATCGTTGCAGTGGCAGTATTATCCGCTGGGTTGGGGTCGACCGTGGATTTGTTGGTGATATTTGCCGTGTTGCTGACCACGGTCCCGTTTGTCAGAGTGCCTTTTGTCGTCGCGTTCAGCAGGACGGTGCGCGTTTCATTGAAGCCCAGGTTCGGGAACGTAATGATCTGGGCCTGTGTGGCAGGCACACTCACGCTGCCGCCGCCGCTGATGGCGTTGACTGCGGTCTGCTTATAAGTAAATGTCGTCGGAGAAGGAACTGACGTCACCACGAATGCTCCGTTAAACGTGGTGTTGGCGACGCCGCTGATGGTGGCTGTCTGGCCCACAAAAATCTGATGAGGCGCGGTAGTGGTGATTGTTACCACGTTGCCGGAACGATTTGCGCCTGTACCGGCGACGATCACCGGATGCGGAGCGAAGCTAAAGAAGCTGCAGGTGCCCGGGCCGGTGGTTACAAGGCAAGTTGCAAGGCTGGCGCTTCCGCCGCCCGCCTTGTCACTGGACGGCACATTGTTAGGCGCGATGGCCGTTCCGCCGCCGCTTACAGCATCTGGACCAGCCTGCACATAGGTAAATTTTGTCGGCGCAATTTGGGTGACGGCGATAGGCGTCGATACGTTGAAGCTTGGATTGCCCACGTTGGCGATCGTCATTGTCTCGCCTGCCGGGAGCTGGAACTGCTGGGTCGTCGTGATTGTTACCGTGCCATTCAAACGTTGCGCGCCGGTGCTCGCAACGATCGCAAGAGTCGGCTGCGGAAAGGACGAAGTCGTAAGCGACTGCTGATAGGTGAAGCTGTTGGCAGTGGTCGTCAAAACCTGATACACGCCGGTAAACGGAGGGTCGGTCAGGAAGAAGCCTGACTGGATCGGGTTCGGCGTGGTGGGCGCGGGCACTGAACTAATGGTGACGTTTTGGCCGGGCTGTAACAGATGTGGAACGGTGGTCGTGATAGTGACAGTGCTAAGGCCGCTTACAACGTCGTTTTGACGCGATGCGCCTGCTGGATTCACGATGGGCGAACTTCCGCCGGCGCTGAGTGTTGGCGGGAACGTGTCCGCCACCACAGCCGATGAAATTGTTGTGGTGCTGTTATTGGTGATGTTCAGCGTATATTGAACCGGGGCGCCCGCCTGGACGGTGGAGGGGGCGGCCGTCATTGTCAGCGTAAGGTCTGCCGTGGTGCAGCTGCGCGCGGGATATGCCACCAGGTCCTGAATTTCGCCGGGGCGATTGATGGCAACATCACTCAACGCTGCCAGCACGCCGCCATTGCCAATCCTGAATACCGCGACTCCGAAAGCGTCGTCCGCTACATACAGGAAAGTGCCGGTAGCATCCGTGGCCATCCCGGCGGGCGTGTGCAGCTGTGTGCTGGTGCCGAATTTTCCTGTGTTTACCAGGCTGCCATCAGAGTTCACCGTGAAAGAGTTGACGCTGTTGGTGAACTGGTTGCTCTGGAAAAGCAAACTGTTGTCAGGGCTATATAGGACCAGGTTGGAATTGTTTCCGGATGAGGTAAACGGCGTTCCCGGTACTGGTGTAAGAATGCCCGAAGTAGTGGTGTTCACTGAATTATCAACAGTCCACGCATCGGCAAGAGCGGGACTGCCGGTGGCTTCACCGGCATAAAGACGATCGGCTGCGCAACTGAAATCGAGCCCGGAAAGACTTCCTGAACCTGTTTTGGCAAATGGCGAGCCCGTGACCTGCGCCAATACTCCCGCATTGATAGTGAACATCGATACGCTGGTTTGATTCGAGATCGCCAGGAACTGGCCATTGGGAGAAATCACCATGCCGGCATTCGGCGAGCAGCAGTTTGAGGTAATCGTGGGATTCCCCGCAGCGTCGTTCAGCGGAGTCACCGCTCCGCCCGCGCCGATGGTGAAAGTTTCAATCTGGCCATTGCTGGAGGCAAAAAGAAAACTGCCATCCGGTGTTGCCGCCAGTGAAATGCCCTGGCAGCCATCGAGTGTGAGTATTGTGGGAACAGTCGCCCCAACGCGAGTAAGTACGCCGGTGGCCGGATTTATCGTGAACGAAGTGATGGTACGGTCGCCCGTATTGGCCACAAAGAGCAGATTGTTGATCGGACTTAGCGTGATCCGATTGAGGCCGTAACAGACTACATTCGCGCCCACTCCGCCGGTGGAAAATGGTGAGCCCGTCACCTGCGTGAGCGCACCCGTGGCGGAGACTGAATAAGCGGAGACCGTGTTGGCGGCCGCCTGATTATTCACATAAACGTAATTCCCCTGGGCCTGCGCGGCCAGAGGAGACAGGACCGCCATCACCAGCACCAACATGGCTAAGAGCCGGAGCAGTCCGGCAGGCTTGGTTCCTGTATTAACTTGCGTGAAAATTTGGGCGCGCATGGGTGTTGCCTCCAAGGGGGTTGCTTAGAACTGAATGAATGTCTGAACGGGATTGCCTTGTGCATCGCTGTACGTAACGCTCATGGCCGGACTGCTGCCTTTTTGCCAGGACTCATACAGGCCCTGGGGAACGCGGAAAGAGCCACTGACGTGAGTGCTGCTGCCTGCGGCAAGAGAAAGACCAGCGAGCTGTCCATAAATCACGCGGCCGGCCTGCGGCTCATGCAGCGAGATGGTGGCGTTGCCGATGCTGGAGGAAGTATTGTTGGCGACGGTCAGCATGATCGTAAGCTGCACGTCTTTTCCCGCCGCTGCCGCAGCGCCCAGCCTGTATGTGCCGCTGAAGTCGCCGGCGGGCGCAGCAAAGGCGCTCAACGCGAGCGCAAGCAATATAAGGACGGTGATTCGCAGGGACGTGCGTGCGGAAATCATGGGGGATTCCTCCATTGGCTTCAGCCGTGGCTGAAGCCAGACAAAATGAAAGCCTTATTGAAACTGCGTTTAGGGATGGGAGCCCGGAAGGGACTTGCCTCTTACCCCGGATACTTCGTTTTGCGATACTCGTTAGGCGATACTTAATATCGAAGGCATTAATAGCGGCTTGGAGACGAATTAAATTTTCAAAAGTTTGCTGATTTAACGCGCCAGTCCTGCCAATGCTTTCCTTTGCCGAGCGTCCGCAAGCCAAATTCACTTGCCCGACATTCCTGTCTTCGTATCAACAGACATATCGCCGCAAAAAATACAACTCAACAAAAAGCGGGGTTTTGAGACCGGAAGGGAATGCCGCTATCTCTATCCCCAAAAAATCAGACTGCAAGTGTTTTGAATCCTGGCCGGAAGGACCAGATCCGAAGTTTCGTACTACGAGACATGGCAAGAATAGGCAGGCAGAATTAGGCTGCCGTTAAGGACGCATTAAAAATTCAAAAGATTGTCGTAGTGCGAACCATGCGTGACGAGCCTGCCCAAGAAATGCTGAACCACTCACACCCTAATTAGAAAACCCGCCGAAGCGGGTTTTTCTGGGTGAATCCGTGATAGAGCAGCCAACAAAATGTGGCGAGCTGAGCAGTGAATTACTGCGTTTTCTCCGGGCACCAGTCCTCATCTTCAATATGGACTGGCCGTTTGGTAGCGCTTGCCTGGATATCCCGCAGAATGCATTCAAGTTCGATCAATGCTTTGGGATAGGCAGGACGCTGTGTGTTCAGCATAGGATAGAAATTCTTGATGGCGATGGCCTGCCTGCCGGAATCATGCTGGATCTTCAATTGCGCCTCCCAGTCAAAATCCACCACCTTAATCTGTGATGGGATCTCAGCCGGCACGGCACGCATTTCTTTGCTGTTCAGCAAGAGAGTCAATCGATGCAACTGCGCAGGCGTGAGCCTGATATTAACAGTGCCCGTTTTGCGATCGTTGCCGGATTCGCTGTAGCGCACACGTCCGTCCGCAAATATCTCAAAGTCCTCCGTGTGCATGTTCCCAATAATTGGCCCCTTGATGTCATTGTGTACTACCAACATTGCCCTTGGTGTGTCTTTGGCGAACGACAGCAACCCAGATAAAAATATGACAACCAGAAAAATGAATCGCATAAGCAGCAGTTTACCTCAAGGCTAAATTCGCCAACCGCGGTGGATCAATGGAGATATGCAAGAAAAAAGGCTGGCGATCTTCCGCCAGCCTGTTGGTTAAGCGTTTAGGTTACGGAACGATGTAAACGTGTCCCTGACCGTGCTGCCCGGTTACAGGCGGCACGAGCTGGCTCTTTTGCAACGTCTGGTCAGGAATGACCAGCGCCGGATCGTCGCCAATCGCCAGGTTGGCTTTGGAGTCGGTCTGGCTGTCGAAGGCCAGGGCCGTCACCGCGCTAATATCCTGGTTCAGGCTCAGCAGCGGGTTGAAGGACGCCTGCGACACCCAATCGATCATGGTGGTGCAAATCAATCCATACTGAGCAACTTCAGGCGGCAGGGCCAGTCCGCCGGTTACAGCGCTTGCCTGAGGAAGTCCCAGGCTGCCCATAAAGAGACCAGGAGCAGTTCCAGGATCTGCCGGTACGCTGGATGAAAGCTTTACACCGAGCGGCGGCAGGCATTTTTCGCGATCACCCACCGGGCCAACAGCAAAGGCTGCCGGGTTGACGAACAATTGCGGGCTCAGCAGAGATTGCGGATCAGGGCTTTGCAGGCGTGAGATGGGTTTATCCACTGTGCGAGCGCTGCCCCTCTGCAGATCCGGCGATGCTGAGACAAGCACGGTGACCTGGCTGCCTTTCACAAGCTGGCCTGCAGTACTTGGCGGTGGTCCAAGCTCGGCCATATAGAGATCGTTCCCCATAAAGGACATGCTGAGGACTCCGACACCTTTGCTTAGTCCACCCACCGCGATTGGCGCCGTGGGAGCTGTTGCCGGCTGCTGGATTTTGTTGATAGAGCCGATATTGTAGTAACCAACGTAAACCGCTCCATCATTGAACGGACCAGTTGGAATGGCGACTGCTGACGGTACACCTCTACCGGAATTCAGCGTGCCAGTCTGTGACACCGTGCCGCCGGTGCCATCTGGGATAAAGACGAGCCGCGCGATGCTGCCAGTGGTTGTGCAGGGCAGAACCACGCAACCCGAAGAATCCGGGACATATACGCTCTGGTGACCGAGTGCATCAGGTGCAGAGGCCGCAGGTTGTCCCGGTACGAAGAAGCCCGTTGGGGATGTAGCCACCGCTGGCCTGAAGCAGTGAGTCATGGATGCTGCGCCGGTAATCGCGTTCTGATCAATGCGGCAGAAACCATGGTCTTCGTCAGAAACCCACCAGTTGGTCTGCAACCAGAGCAAACCTCTTGGATGGGTCACGCCGGAGAGTAGCAGAACTGCGCGCCTTCTGGCATCGTTGCTGGGAGCGCCGACCGGAGGATTGTCATTACCAGTCTCGCTGTTGACACATGGAGGCGGATTGAACCGCGTTACAACGCAAGGCTCCTGGGTTAGCGCGGGCGAGGCTCTGTACAGCCAGGATCTGCCGGTCTTAGGCAGAACTCCAGCCACGGCCGGAGGCGGAGCTTCAATAATTGGGTCGGTGGTAACGGTCATATCTTCGACGAAACCGCTTCCATCGGCAAGGGCGACCGGGGTTGCACTCTGGATCCAGTTCATACCAAAAACCAGAGTATATTCCTCAGGAATCGTGCCGGGCACGCAGGGCGGGGCGGCCTTAGGTACTGCGCAACGGATACCGCTCTGGTTCCAGACCTGCATGTTGTCAGCGCTAAAGGTGTCATAACGAATGACGCGATTGCCGTTGCCCCAATAGAGCCAGCGTCCGTCAGTATGGGAAGAAATGAACTGGTCAGAGATCAATCCCTGCTGGCTTTGTAATTTGCCGAACTCCAGCATGGCCTGGCACTTGGGCATCGTGTAGGCGCATAAATCGGCGTCCTGAATGCGGTTCAGGAAACCGGCTTGGGTGGCCCAAAGATCATGGCCTACCCAGGCAAGACTGAGCAGTGTAGAGCCGCTGAACGAGGTTCCTACGCGTTCCACGGAGTTCCCGGCCGCCGTCCAGCTGGGCGACAGGGGGTTCCTGATGCGCCAGATATCGCCGCTGCCCTGGAAGCAAATGTAAAGCTTGCCATCCGGACCCATGCGAGTGTCGCGGATGAAGCGAGGTCCGTTGACGGGTGAGCCATTGGTGAAAACGGAAGCGGTGCTGTCGAAGATTTTGACTTGCTTGCCCGGGTCCTGGTTAATCACGGTTCTACCAGGCTCGGTGGGAGATGCCTTAAACTCAATGCGCGTGACTTCCTTGACTCCGGCAACGAAGACGTATCCGTTGGAGCCATTAACGCCGAGGGTTTCTACCTGGTAATCCACCGGAGCAAAAACGCCGGGCAGATAGCAGGTGTTGAGGTTCAGGATCCCGTTGGAAGGCCCGGTGTCTGGACCGGTATTGTCCAAACGGCAGAAGCCTGAAGCTCCGTCAGATACCCACCAGTCTGTTAAAGGTGCTCCGCCAGGAATTGGGTTTGGCACTGTCGCCTTCACCATTCCGCTAGGGCGAAACATCTGTTGATTTCCAACTTGCACGCCCGGTCCTGCAAACGCGGTGGCTGCGCACATAACGGTAACCAGTGCCAGCATCAGGCTGCGTTTCCATGAGCGAGTTAGCAAGGTCTGTTTGTTCTCCTTGCTTGCGGCCCGCAAAAAGTTCGAGTTCATTTTGGTTCCTCTCTTCGATGAATGCTTCTTATTGCCAGTCCCGCTTCTTCGAGCCCGATGCGGGGAGGTTCTTTCTGCTATTGAGGCTGCCGGACCGAAAGTCCGGCAGCCCCAGGTTTGGTTACCGCAGGAACGTGATGCCGCCCTGAGCAAATCCACCAGCGTCCGAAGTGATCGTCACTTGGTTCGGCGGCGGTATGTTGCTGAAGCGGAGCGAGAACACGCCCTGGGCGAATGGGATGATTGGTCCCATCACGCCTTGCCACTGGAGTCCGGTGGCTGGGTTGATGATGTCCAAAGTGACGGTCAGCGTTACGCCTGGCGTAAAGTCGCTGCAGTTCACAATCAGACGGCCCTTGGTGCGGCGATAAACCACGTTGCTAATGACAATCGTGTCAGCGGCCGGCCGGACAATTACGGTTACGGTTGCAGGCGCGCTAACCAGATTCGGAGACACGCTGCTGGTTGCCGTTACCTGGAAGACGAAGGTTTGTGCTGGCGTGAGTTCCGGCACTGTACCCGTTTGGAAGATCACCGGTGAGCCCGTAGTCGCCGAAAGTGAAGCGTCGGGAGGCAGAGCCGCCGGAGATACCAAGGTCCAGGTGAAGGTTGAGTTGCATGGCGTGCCTGGCGCCTGAGCCGGATCAACACAGGTCGCGCTTAGGGTTACTGGTGCGCCGCTGGCAACGGTAATAGTTGTTCCAGTCACCGGGCCTGGCGGTACGATCGGTCCACCCGGAAGCTGAACATCCGGGTTCGGACCAGATGCTGTCGCATTGACGACTGGCGCCGTACCGGCCGGGGCTATCACCACCGGCACGATCAAAGTTGCCAGAGCCGAGGGTGGGACGCTGCTGCCGTTGGTTCCATTGTTGCCCACCAGAAGCGAGAACGTCAGGTTCTGCGCTCCAGCTATCGTCGGAACCACAAAGGTCGGTTTCGCGGCATTGACGTCGCTGATGGTTACGATTGGATCACCAGGATTGATAACCTGGGCCCACGTAAATGGACCGGTTGGAGGATTGCTGCTTGTGCCGTCAAGCGTGACAGTTACTCCAGCGAATGGCGGGTTCGGGGTAGATGTGTATTTTGGCACGGCGAGCGTCGAGATCTGGCCGGGCACGCAGGTCAGCGGAGGCAACGTGTTATCCGGGAACGGATTCAGTTGTCCCATCAGCTGGTTGGGGTAAAACGGAGAAGGCTGCTGGCCCAACTGGACCTGCGAGCTATCGAAAACGTCACTTACCATCGGCAACTGGCCCATGCCGTTGTCAAGGAAAAGAATGTCAGCAAAGTTGGACTTCGGTTGACGTGAGCCTGGCACCTGGTTCTCTGGGAAGATGAACTCGCTGCTGGGCAGTTGGTATTCGGAATAGGTAAGACCGTTCTTGGTCTTGCCTGGCAAGCTGCCACTCACGCGCGCGCCAACGTTCTGCACGGCAGGCAGGAAGTTGCCACCTTGCGGGAAGCGCATGCGCCAACGGCCTTTTACGCCGACTCCCGGAGGTCCCGGCTCAACCGGGAAGTTCGCCGCCCATGCCGGCTCGCGGAAGGTCAGGTTGCCGTTGCAATCCTGGTCAATTGCTCCTACGTCAATCTGGCGCGCGATATCCGTGGTGAAACCTTCCACCCTGGTGCGTACGCCGGCTTCCTGTGGGAACAGGGCTTGATCCACTCCGCCGGTACCTTGAATCACAACTTCTTCGATAACGTAAGCTGGATCGGTCCCCGGCCACGTATAAGCGCCAACCGTCAAAGCCTGAACATCGGTTGCGGTAATGAAGGGCCCTTGGTCATCCATCTCAAGCGTGCCGATGATGTTGACGAAGTCGCCCACTTCAAACGGCATTTCCAGAAGAGGATCCTGCGGAATCGGGTTCTCCACGGTCGGGGGATCGCCCACCTGGTTCATGGTGAATATCGGCACAAGCAGCGTGCCGGTAGTCGGGTCACGAGGCCGGTTCTTTTCCGGACACTGGGGATCCTGCTGCGCATCGGGATTCAAAAGCGTAAGAGAGGGGCCTTCAGATCCATCGCTGCCATCCACATACGGGCTGATCGCAGGAATACACATCGGATAGCCGGTTTCCGACGTCACGGTCGGGTTGTTCTGGTCAACAGCAAACCGCGGATCAGCGGATTTTCCGGCGCTGTAACGGCCTTTCGTCAATACGGTTGGATTTCCTCCGCCATCCAAAAGCGGCGTGCCATCCTGATTCGGTACGGTGAAGGTGATAGCAGGATCATTGATCTGGACCCTCATTCCGTTCACCCACATCACACCGTTGGCGTAATCGAACCTTTCGATGTAGCCCTGCGCGAAGTTCCCAGGATCCTGGAAAAGATAGACCAGGCCGGCAATATACTGGCCGTTGACAATGTTTCCCTGGACGCTGATTTGATAGGTTCCCGGGAACCGCACCGTGTCAGACATCGCCAGCCCCGTTTGAATAATCGGGTCGGTCTGATGCGTGTTCGGGTTCAGTTCAAAGGCTTCTTCCCACGTAAGCAGTGTGTTGGGGAAAATCACTACCGTGCTCTGCGGGATGCGGATGACGTCGTTGTTTACCTCAACCCAGCCACCGGTAATCTTGCACTGTGCCGGCAGTGGGGGGTTGGCCGGCGTGGGTGCAGGATTGTCATCCTTGTTGCACAGTCCCGGAGTTGCATCCAGTGAAGCGTACTGGATGAACCCGGTGATTTGAAACCCGGTCGGCATATTGCCTTCGCGCGGCGGTTGGATCGGCGGCGCCGGAGGAACCGCGGCCGGCGTCGGCCACGGAATTGGGTTCAGGCTCTGGGCTTGTGCTCTCGTGCCCAGCCCCATAATCAGCAGCAGCAGTACAACTCCCGCTACCTTGAATCTTTTGGTTAGTTGCTCAAATCCCCGCATTTTGAAGCTCCTTCCGTCGGTGTACTGCAAATTCGTACTGCTCTGCCTTGCTGATTTGTTGTCTTTATCTTGCTGGCCTGACCACGCCGGAGGCTCGGTCGAGGCTCTCTCTGTAGCGAACTTAGTTGGAGCCGGCATTTTGGCCCCCTAACATGTTTTCCAGGAATGTGGGAAGCGGCTTGCTACCCTTGGCTCCCGTTACTGGAATTTCCATAAGCTGGTCTGTGGCACGGTCCGGATGTTTTGGATCTGCTACTACCGGATAACCGCTTGCGCTGTGCGGATGACCGTTTGGCACGAACAACTGCGGATGGTCGAACGGAGCAGCCTGAGCGACTGTCCGCGGATCCGTAAGGGCATTGCGCAGGAAATCGACCAAGTCGATCTTTTCCTGTGCGGTGAGGCCCAGCAGTTCAATGTCTGGATCCATGTACTTAACTTCGGCAACTGTGTTGAAGTCGCCTCCGCGGTTGTAGAACTCCACCACCTGCTCCAGTGTTAGCTGGCTGCCGTTGTGGAAATACGGCGCCGTAAGAGCAACGTTGCGCAGCTGCGGGGCCTTGAAGAACCCGCCGCGGGCAATTTCGTCATTGCAATTCATGGGTGAGGGAGCGATGCCGTCGCCGCGCCGCCCAGGGACGATTACTGTCTCGTAACCGCCATCGCAGACGTGCTGGCGCAGAATTTCTGCCTGCGAAAGCGGCAAACCGGCTACCGGATCGTTGCCCGCCAAACCAGCGTCTTCCGCTGTCGGCCGCACTCCGATGTGGTAATAGCCTGTGTCATAGACACGCGCGCTGTCATCTTCCATGATCATGCGTTCCGCCGGGAAACCGGTCACGGTTCCTACGGAAGCGTTGGAGAGTTCAGGGCCGCCGTGGCAGGCGACGCAACCCGCTTTGCCCTGGAAGAGGTGTAGTCCGCGAAGCTGACCTTCAGTCAACGGAGTAGCACCGATGGAGTAGTTAATCTGAATAGGAACCAGTGAAACCGGCGCTTCTCCGAAGAAGACTGTCAGAGTGCCACTGGCATAATCAATGGTCCCGCCGTTCACTCCATTGCCCATAACGCGTCCCTGGCCGTCGTCGAACGCATAAGTGTCCTGATCGGTGAAATCAAGTGTCTGGTTCAACCCGATGAGTGAAACCGTGTACGGCGTAATGCCGGGCTTCAACTGAATGGTGTACTGGTTCTTCAGGTTGTCGCCGATCAGCGTATAGCTTTGCTGCTGCTCCAGGTATTTATCCAACGGTGTTTGATCGGCTACCAGAGTGCTCTCGTACATCTGGATCGCCACGCTCCAGAACAGCGAGAAGTTGTATTCCATCAGGCTGTAGTCATTGGTGCCGGCCGGGCAGGTTTCAAAGTTGGCCGGGTTGATCGTACCTATCATGGAGCCGTCGGCGGCTTCGCAAACGTGCTGCGTGAACTGCCACCACTCCGGCTGGAAGGCTTTTTGTATCAGCGCTGAGTAGCTGGTCTTCAGTCCCCTGTCAGGCGACTTTGAAAATGTGCCCAACACGCTATCAGTGGGATCCACCAACTGGTTGGCCAGTGGAACGCGAGCAAGCAATTTCTTGCCGACTTGATGGAAGTTCCGGTTGTCGGCTGACATCTCGGTGGAGCTGAGAATCGGACCCAGCGACTGTGAGCAGAGGGCCGAGTTCACCATGTTCACCTGGGTTGGTCCCAGCTTGCCGTCAACCGGATCAACAACCAGAAGATGATTTTGCTTGTCACGGGTGCCGAAAGGATTTGCGCCGTTGCAAACGTTCTGCGCACGGCCATCCCAGAAGTTGCGGAAGTTGAATACCGCATCCACCGCGCTGGGTGTGTTGCGGCCGGTTACTCTGCGAGTATTGATTCGCTTGGTTGCATCCGTCTCGCTCGGATAAGAGAAGACAGGATCGATTGATGCAGTCGTATTTTCCACGCTGCTCGTGTTAACAACGCTGCCGCCGGAAGCTTTTCCTTTGGTGGTGATAGTGGGTGTAGTCGTTCCGTTGCTGCCGGAAGTGTTGCCTGGGTCATGTCTGCCGCTGGGAAGGTGTGGTTTGCCGTTCCCGTAGGTCATCCCCTCATCGTCGCCGCCGCTGGCAGTCTTCGGACCGTCGTTCTGGTTCGTGTTGAGGTTGTCATCAACATCACCGGGATGCGTCGTTTGGGTGGTTACGGTGATCGTGTCATTCGTCAGGCCGAACTGTCCTTGCGAACCGGAAACATCGTTGACGTCAGAGGTAACGCTGAAGCGGTCGTTGATGTCGGCCAGCTTGCGGAAAGGGAAATCTCCGTCGTGGTAGCCGCCGAAACCTGCATTGGCAGTGCCGGCTGTGTAATGGTAGTTTGGTCCGAGTGAGCCGTTGAATGGAGCGCCGATCTGGAAGGTGTTATCGCCGCCTGGCTGGCCAGGGTTCACGTCATTATTGACTCGGCTGTCAGCTCCTGCGTTGAAGTGGCAGCTGGCGCAAGCCTGGATATCATCGCTTCCGGCCTGCATGTCCCAGAACAAGGCTTTTCCCAACTCAATCGCTGCTGTTTTATCGGCAATGATTCCTTCCATGCCGAAGACGGGAGGGATGGGAACGCTTGAGAGCGGCGCGAGAGGCCGCAATGGAACCCTTACGGAGCCGGTACCACTTGGATTCGGGTCAGTAGCCTGCGCGCGGATGTGGCCGTAGTAGCCCACCGCAAAAACGAGTGCAACTACACATACGAAAATTCGCAGGAACCAGAAAGTCCCGGAAGACGGTTTCATCGTTTTTCTCCTAAATCGCTCAGTGCCGCCGGATCACACGAGTCCTGTCCGGAGTGCATTGCAATGCACATTCTGGGGGGTAGTGATTAAGGTTTCATTGGGGGTGTATTAAAACTTTTAATACCTGAGAAGGGGCTTCATGGACACGTCATGTATCGATTAACTCTATTTATTTTAACGATTTAAAGAGTTTTAAGTTCTGTCGGAAGCAACGCCTGGAAGGCCCTTGGGGCAGGCGAAAATTTATCGGCAGTACATGTACCATTCCAATGTTCCGCTATGAACTTAAGCACCAGAGTCCTATGGTCGGGGGTGCTAAGGGGTTATTTGGCCCTGATATTTTTCTTTTGCCAGCCTGTTGGATGTGTGGGTATGTCTTTGATTGACTCTGTTCCCCATCCTTAAATGACGTCCGATGATCTTCCGCAATGACTCTTACTCTTCGCGATGGCGCTATCTTGAGCCGATCAGGTGAGTCAGTTAAATGATGACCTTAAGCGCAGCGGAGTAGGACCCTCGCCACGCCCGTAGCGCGGTTGGATGAGCAATGACGGCTTGGGTGGCGCATCGTGAGACCGATAAGCCCAACATCCTTTTACTATTCAGCCCGATCCGATTGAATTTGGAGAGAGGTTAGGAGCCTCTGGGGACAGTTGTTAGCGAATCCTCAAACCCAGCAGTTCGGCAAAGACCATGGCTTGAGCGGGATCAACGATTGCACCTTTCAGATCAGCGGCAAGCGCCATAAGACCTTCTACCCGCGAACCACGGAAGTCCGCTCCTTCCAGTTTGGCTCCGGTCATATCGGCATTTTTAAACTCACAACCCTTCAGCAAGGCCGCGCGCAGGTCGCAGCCGTGGAAGTCTGCATCTCCAAAGTTGCACGCATTGAACTCGCTTCTCTTGAAGGTTCCAAGCAGAAACTCGGCAAAACCAGCGTCTCCCCCGGAGATCAGGAAATCCTGGCATTCAGATTCAACGGCCCTCAGTCCAGTCAGCCGGCAATTTACAAATTCCACGCGCTGCGCTTTCATCCCGATTGCGTTGGCATTTGCAAAATCACATTCCACCAGGCGCACATCCTTCAACCGCAGTCCTTGCAGGTTACACCGGGCAAAGTTCACGCGCTTCAGGACGCAGGTTTCAAGGACAACTGATTTTAACGAGCGGTCTTTTAGGCTGATATTTTCAATGAGGCAATCTCGAAATGAAATTTCAGGCTCGGCGAGAATATCGTCTGAGAAAGTGCTTTCCCGGATGTCGGCAGGAATATCTGGCGGGGTTCTGGTTCCCGGATCGTTCGCATTCTTCCTGGGATTCTGCGGCTTCATAGCACCATTGTGCCAGAGCATGAAAAAAGGGCCGTCAAAGCAGCCCCTTGTTCTCATCTGAACCTAGCTCGCGTTTCTTTTTATCTTTATCTTGCGCTTTGGCCTTTCTTGAGTAAACTGCCGGAAGCCACCAATGCTGGTCGACCGATGCTGTGGTAAGAAAGACCTGCCTCCGCCATTTCCGCTTGAGAAAAAACATTGCGTCCGTCCAAAACAATTGGAGAGCGCAGAACGTGTTTGATGCGGACCAGATCGAGACTCGCAAATTCCTTCCACTCTGTCAGGATCAGCAGCGCATCGGCGCCGTCGGCGGCAGCGTAGGGATCGGACGCATAGTCGATTCTGCTGCCAAGAATTTGTCTTGCCCGCTCCATTGCGGCAGGATCAAAAGCTGTGATGTGGCACTTCTCTTTCAGCAGCTGCTCAATAACTTTAATGGCCGGCGATTCACGCACATCGTCGGTACCATCTTTGAATGCCAGTCCTAGCACTGCCAGTCTTTTGCCTTTGATCGTCCGCAATGCGCTCCGGACCTTGCCAATAAACCGGACGCGCTGCTCGTCATTGATTCTCTTGATCTCATCCAGCAATGGAAATTCAAACCCGAATTCGTGCGTGACCGCGCGAAACGCTGCTACGTCCTTGGGGAAGCATGAGCCGCCATAGCCGATGCCGGCGCGCAGAAACTCCGGACCGATACGACTATCACTGCCAATGCCCTTTGAGACCTCTTCAATGTTTGCGCCTACGGATTCGCAAAAACTCGCCACAGAATTGATGAACGAGATCTTCAACGCCAGAAATGCATTGGACGCATGCTTGATCAGCTCTGCGCTGCGGGGCGAAGTTTCAATGTACATCGGGACAGGCCGTGCCGATTCCGGCTTGGGGACAGCACTGGCCAGCTGAGCGTAAGAGCCGTCAATCAGCGGAGCATAAATTTCGCGCATGATGCCCGATGCCCGTTCATTGCTGGCCCCCACCACGATCCTGTCGGGATAAAGAAAGTCTGTAACGGCAGTCCCTTCACGCAGAAATTCAGGATTGGATACAACGTCAAAATCCGCTCGCGTGTGGCCCTGAGAGGACAACGCATTTTGCACCCGCTCACTTGTGTAGACGGGAACTGTGCTCTTTTCCACGATGACCTTATATCCATTCATCGCGCCTGCGAGCGATTGAACCACCGCTTCCACGCAGGAAAGGTCAACTGCGCCGTTTTCGGCGGAGGGAGTTCCCACGGCGATGAAAATCACCGCCGATTTTCGTGCCGCATCCTGCAGGTCCGCGGAAAATGAAAGACGCGCGCCGCGATGTCGGCTTAATAGCTCTTGTAAATAGTCTTCATGGATGAGGGGTTCGCCGGCGTTCAGGGCTGCAATTTTGGCTAAATCACTGTCGACACAAATTACCTTATGACCCAGCTCCGCTAAGCATGTTGCTGCAACCAGGCCCACATAGCCCGAACCGATTACAGAGATTTGCATGTTCTTGCTTTTCTCCAAGCAAAACAAATCCCGCTACCAGTTACTTGGGATTATTGTCGTGTCAGTATCTATTCTTAAAGGTGTGGTCGTCAAATCAGAGCTGCTGCCGTGTTCTCTCCTACCAATATCCTAGATTCCTGGTGGCATGAGATTTGATTTTCTGGGCCGCTCACTTAACGCCAAAGGCCTACAGATTCACTGCAACCGGAAGGCCATCTTTCACGCGCCCAAAGCACGATAATTGCTATCAGTGGCATTGTTGCCTTTTTACACATATCTGTGGGCAACTGCTTCCAACCGATACACTAGGAGCCCTGACACGAATCTGGTGCAGTAACCTTCTCCGGCAATGGAGAACATCTCTCAGGGGGTTTATAATCTGGGTTCGTTACCTGTTTGCCTCATGGCTAACTTCAATACCCAATTTGAGGTAAGCTGAGTGGTTACGTAAATGCAGTATTTTTAAATGCATTGGCGTTTGGCAGCGGAGAGACGTAGGTTTTTAACCCGATCTCAGGGGTGCAACGGGGGTTTCTCTCTACTTAGGAACGGCAACAGTTGGGGTTGGTTCTGCAACTTTATATGTGGGAAGACGTTTAAGACGTTGGAAGGGGATTGGACGTAAATTGGAAGTTCAAAAATCTGGTCCGCTGAAAATGGTTGGGAATTGGAGCGCTAGGCTTGCTTGGACGTACGCAAGGGAGGCTGGCGGATGCCGCTAAGCGAGGCCGAAAGAGAAGTTCTCAGAAGTGAAGCCAATGGCACCCAACTGCCTGCACCCAGCCCCAGCTGGCTGAGATGGACAGATGCGCTTTATCATCTCTGGCTGCAGCGCCGACAGATTTTTCGCTGGGTCGTTCTCGGTTTTATCTTGTCTCTGGTAGTTGCCTGGCGTTATCCCAAATATGAAAGCACGGCCCAGATCATGCCGCCTGATAGCGGTGGGTCCGGGTTGGCATCGCTTCTGCCCGCTCTGTCAAAGTCACCGGGGCTGATTGGCATGGCAAGCGACATGATGGGGATGAAAAGCACGAGTGCGATTTTTGCTCGAGTGCTGGAAAGCCGCACTGTGCAGGACCACCTGATTGATCGCTTCCATCTCAAGGAAAGATACAGCCTAAAATATTCGGAAGATGCGCGAAAGAAACTGACCAAGCGCACCACAATTTCTGAAGATAAGAAGAGCGGCGTAATCGCAATTTCCGTTCAGGACCATGACGCAGCTATAGCTACCGACCTCGCGAATGCTTACGTAGAGGAACTCGGTTCGGTGTTGGCAAAAGTTTCCACATCCGCTGCACGCCGTGAGCGCATTTTTATTGAGCAACGGTTGGCCGATGAAAATAATAATTTGCAGGATGCCGAGCGGCAATTCAGCCAGTTTGCCAGCACCAACATGGCATTGGACGTGCCTGAGCAGACAAAGGTCGAGGTGGAAGCGGCAGCCAGGCTCCAGGGTGAGTTGATAGCATCAAAGGCACAATTGGAAGGTCTTAAGCAAACTTACACGGAAGAGAACATTCGCGTGAAAAGCGTGCAGGCCCACGTTAACGAACTGCAACGCGCATTGTCCAAGATTAACTCTGGTCGCGGTTCCACCGTTCAGGATGCCACGAGTCCTTACCCATCAGTTAAGAACCTGCCGATACTGGGAGTGAAGTGGGCCGATCTGTACCGCCAAACCAAGATTCGAGAAACGGTAGTCGAATTGCTTACACAGCAATATGAAATGGCGAGAATCCAGGAAGCAAAAGAAATACCATCAGTCAAAGTGCTGGATCCCGCTTCTAACCCGGAGAGACGAGAGCCTTCATGGAAGCTCGTTATCGGGCTGGGAACGTTGCTCAGCGCGTTGCTGGCTTGCTTGGGCTATTTCATCAAAAACTGGTGGGACCGCTGGGACCAGGATGATCCAAGACGCATATTGATTTCGCAGGTGCTTCGCGTTGGCCGCAGAACTTCAACTTCAGTGAGCAGCATTCCGCGCCATCTTGCGGGACGGCCGGACGAGATTTCGCAGGCATAAGCACAGACACAGTCAGGAGGCGAGGGTGTCTACACAAGAGGTAGTGAAGGAACAAGGCAATCTCTTGGAAGTGTCGCATTTCGCGGGGACCCAGATTCATCGCGCTCTGGCCCACGAAAAAGGGACTGGACTCGGCGCCGCCGTCGCCATGTTAGAAGCCCTCATCGTGATCGTTTCAGGCTATGCGGCCTATTCAGGGCGCGATTTTCTAAGCGATCTTGTTGGGGTTTCTCCGGTGGATGTTACAACTCCGCCGCTGCGCCTGTTCGTATTCCTGCTGACCTATGCATGCCTCACTGTTATCTGCAATGCTGCCCAGAATCTTTATTCCGATACTGCCATTCGTTCTGCCAGAGGCGCGCGCATAAGAATCCTGAAGGGGTTCATGGTTTCCTCCATGATCTCCATCATGATTGTGTTTATCGCCGGCGAGCAGGCAGTTCCGCGACTGATCGTCGCCAGCACGCCGCTCTTCAGTCTGGCAGGTGTTCTGTGCGTGCGTTACGTCATGGAGCGTTATAACCTTAAGCGCATTGAGCGCGGCATTGGCAATCAACATGTCCTTATTGTTGGCAGCGGCGAAGTTGGACAGGCATTTCGCTCGTATCTCCAGAGCCACACGCAGTTGGGAAAGACATTCTGCGGATTCGTTGATTGGGAGCCTGGCACCCGGCCTTTCTGCCTGGGAACGCCCGACGATCTGCCCCGTATCCTCACCGAAAATTTTATCGATGAGATTTATTTCACTCCGTCCATCAGCCGTGACCTAGTGGTCCGCATCGTGCTTGAGGCACGCCGCCAGCGCATAGGCGTAAAAGTCGTCCCTGACCTCTACGGCGGCCTCGCCATTGGCGCCGGCATGAATTACATCGGGTCCGTTCCGGTATTGGAGCTCAATCGACAGCCGATCCCCGCTCTTGGCCTTTTTGTAAAGCGCCTGATGGACCTTTTCATTAGCATCGTTACGCTGGTGGTTACTGCTCCATTGCTCCTGTTAACCGCTATTGCGGTCAAGATCGACTCCCCGGGTCCGATCCTCTATAAAGCCTGGCGTGTCGGACGCAAGGGACGTAAATTCCGCTGCTATAAGTTCCGAACCATGTGTGTGGATGCTGACGCTCGCAAGAACGGCCTGATGCACATGAATGAACGCAATGGCGCTACGTTCAAGATCGTTGACGATCCGCGTATTACCCGGCTCGGCCGTTTCCTCCGCAAGTACAGCATTGACGAACTCCCACAACTGTTTAACGTCTTCAAGGGCGATATGAGCATCGTGGGGCCTCGCCCACATCCTGAAGATGATTTCAAGCGCTATGATCTTGAGCACTTCCGCCGGTTGGACGTGACGCCGGGACTTACTGGTCTGTGGCAGGTGACGGCTCGCCATGATCCTTCCTTCGAAAAGAACGTCATGCTTGATCTGGAGTACATCGAAAACTGGAACGTGCTTTTGGATTTAAAAATTCTTTGCAAGACCGTTCCTGTCGTCTTTCGAGGCTCTGGTCACTGATCTTCCGCCCCAATCATCAGATTTCTGGAAGCGAATGCGCGCCCGGCGGCGCATTCAAAGCGCCGTTACTCCCTTACAATAGGATTGCTCAAGTCCATAAGGCGGAAGAAAACTGCCCGGTACCGATGGGCTGGCGTGTTTTTGTGCAGGAATGAAGATGGAGAAACAGCGTGGCGCTTAAGCGAGCATTGATTACTGGCGTGACCGGCCAGGATGGTTCCTATCTCGCGCAGCTGCTTTTGCAGAAGGGCTATGAAGTCCATGGAATCAGGCGTCGCTCGTCTTCATTCAACACCGGCAGGATCGATCATCTCATTCATGATCCCCACGCCGAAGGCTGCCGCTTTTTTCTTCATTATGGTGATATGTCCGATTACAGCAGTCTGAAACGCACCATACAAATAGTGGAGCCCGATGAGATTTACAACCTTGCGGCCCAGAGCCACGTAGCGGTGTCGTTTGAGCAACCTGAATACACCGTTGACTCCGATGCGCTTGGGCCGTTGCGCATGCTGGAAGGTATCCGTAGTTTGGGTCTTCAGGATAAAACGAGGTTCTACCAGGCGTCCACCTCAGAGATGTTTGGAAAAGCCCAGGAAGTTCCGCAAAGTGAGACCACGCCGTTTTATCCGCGCTCGCCATATGGTGTTGCCAAGCTCTATGCCCACTGGATTACTGCGAACTATCGCGAAACCTACGGCATCTATGCCTGCAGTGGCATTCTTTTTAATCATGAGTCGCCGTTGCGGGGCGAAACATTTGTTACGCGCAAGATTGTTCGTGCTCTTACCCGTATTCAGTTGGGGCATCAAGACTGCCTCTATCTGGGTAACCTTGAAGCCCGTCGGGATTGGGGGCATGCGCGCGATTACGTGGAAGCGATGTGGCTCATGCTGCAACAGGAGCGTCCTGAGGACTACGTGATCGCCACAGGCAAGCAACATTCCGTTCGGGATTTTGTTTGCGCCGTGGCGCAAAAGCTCGGGATCGGCCTGCGCTGGGAAGGAACTGGCCAGGATGAAGCAGCCTTTGACGCCACTACGGGCGATCGGATTGTAGCGATTGATCCCCGCTATTTTCGACCGGCGGAAGTTGAAAACCTGTTAGGCAATGCCGCGAAAGCCAGAGAAAAACTCGGCTGGATTCCTCGCACCACGTTCGAGGAACTGGTGACCGAAATGGTGCGGGAAGAATTGGAGATTGCAAAGATGGAAACCTCCGGAAAGAGGCAAACCGCTGTTTTATCGCGAAGCACGGGCAAAGAATGAAGACTACCCCGCAGGAAATATCTCTCGCACCCGAAAACCTTGATCCGGAGACAACGTCATTTGACGTTGCGGTGCCAAGTGGACGCTCGCTCGCCGGCAATACGCTTTGGAACCTGTTTGGAAATTGCTTTCCGGTCGTGGTGGCAGTGGTGTGTTTGCCTATTCTCAAGCGTGGCCTGGGTACGGAGCGCCTCGGAATCATCAGCCTGGCGTGGGTGGTGATTGGATATTTCAGCCTTTTTGATCTCGGACTCTCCCGCGCGCTGACGAAATTGGTAGCGGAAAGAATTGGGCAGGGACGTCAGCCTGAAATTCCGTCGC
>DASXKZ010000234.1:0-8376 GCA_036496525.1 Candidatus Angelobacter sp. | reverse complement strand
AGCAGCAGCACCCCGTTCGGAATGGCACTGATACCTAGAAAAAGCAGGAAATTGCGCCGGTAAATATTGAAGGTTTCATTGAGCAGGCGGCCAAGAGAGAGCGGGTGGAGTATGGCGGGCATTTCTTACCTCGGAAAAGCGGAAGGGGGCCCGCCAATTGTACAACCGCCGGACGAGAGAGAGATAAATTGTTGAATGAAACTCTTCTTATGCCTGCGCGGGGGGGCATGTTCCGTGCCGGGGCATCAGCCCCATCATCCGCTCCAGGTTAAAAAGCCTCTTTGCGCACGCGCTAGTCGTAATAGACCGCTCTGCGTGGCGATCTTTGCG
Source organism: Candidatus Angelobacter sp. (assembly GCA_036496525.1). GTDB lineage: Bacteria > Acidobacteriota > Terriglobia > Terriglobales > Acidobacteriaceae > Angelobacter. Next base: position 8,046 of record DASXKZ010000234.1, on the reverse strand, counting down.
ATCCAACTATTCCACTGTCACGGACTTCGCCAGATTGCGTGGCTGGTCAACGTCGCAACCAAGACGGACGGCGATGTGATAGGCCAGCAGCTGAAGCGGCACTACTTCCAGGATCGGCAGCAGCAGTTCCGGCGCGTGTGGCACATACAAAACGTGATCCACGGATTCCTTGATCTCCTCATCGCCCTCAGTGGCCACGGCAATCACGATTCCGGAACGCGCTTTTACTTCTTTCACGTTTGACATGGTTTTTTCGTAGCGCAGCACTGAGTTCGGATCGTTCGCATCTTTCGTCGCCACCATCACCACGGGCAAATTTTCATCGATCAGAGCATTGGGGCCGTGCTTCATCTCGCCCGCCGGATAGCCTTCAGCGTGGATATAGGAAATTTCCTTCAGCTTGAGCGCGCCTTCCAGCGCAATGGGATAGTGAATGCCACGGCCAAGGAACAAGAAATCCTGCACACGGTAATACTGTTTGGCCAGCGCTTCGCACTCTGCATCGCGAGAAAGCAGCGATTCCAGTTTGTGCGGAATCTTCAACAGCTCATCAATGTACTTCTTTGCTTCTTCGGTAGAGGTCTTTCCACGCAGCTCACCCAGATAAAGAGCAAGCAGGAACAGCGCTGTCAGCTGTGCCGTGAACGCTTTTGTAGACGCTACGCCAATCTCCGGGCCGGCATGAGTGTAAACCGTGCCGGAAGCTTCGCGGGCAATCATTGCGCCCACCACGTTGCAAATCGCAAGCGTCTTGGAGCCTTTGGCTTTGGCTTCGCGTTGCGCGGCAATCGTGTCTGCGGTTTCGCCGGACTGCGTGATCAACAGCGTGATTTCCTTGTTCGACGTAATGGGATCGCGATAGCGCCACTCGCTGGCATAATCCACTTCTACAGGGATACGGGCCAGCCGCTCGATCATGAATTTGCCCGCCAGCGCCGCATGCCAACTGGTGCCGCACGCCGCAATGTTGATCTTCTGCACGTTGCGCAACTCGTCTTCGGTCACGTCCATCTCTTCCAGAAAGACGCGGCCAGAATCCAGCGAGACGCGGCCCAGCGTGGTATCCCGCACGGCGGCTGGCTGCTCATAGATTTCTTTGAGCATAAAGTGCTTAAAGCCGCCCTTTTCCGCCATGATGGGGTCCCATGTTACACGCTGGATTTCACGCTTTACCGGCTTGCCGTCAAAATCCGTAATTTGAACTCCGGACGTGGTAATCACCGCCAGATCGCCATCTTGAAGAAAGAAGATGTCACGCGTGTGCGGTAAAAGCGCCGGTATATCGGAAGCAACGAAATATTCGTTGTCGCCAATACCAATCACCACCGGCGGCCCATTGCGCGCCGCAACAATTTTGTTGGGCTCATCTTCTGAAATCACGGCTAGGGCAAACACGCCGGTGAGCTGCTTCACGGTCTTACGCACCGCTTCTTCCAGGCTGGGACGATGCCCGTTGCCTTTGTGGTCAAGAGATTTTTCAATCAGGTGCGCAATGATTTCAGTATCGGTCTCAGTTGAAAACTTATGGCCTTCTTCAATCAGCTTCTTCTTGAGCTGGAGATAATTTTCAACAATGCCGTTGTGCACCACCACGATCTTGCCGCTGCAGTCGCGATGCGGATGAGCATTCTCTTCCGTGGGGCGGCCGTGCGTGGCCCACCGCGTGTGCCCGATGCCCCAACTGCCTTCCAGCGGCTTCAGGCGGATGGCTTCTTCCAGATTGCGCAGCTTGCCTTCAGCCCGCCGCACCTGGATTGAGCCACCGTTGCCGTTGCCGCAAACGGCAATGCCGGCGGAGTCATACCCGCGATATTCCAGGCTCCGGAGCCCTTCAATAATCACCGGAACAACACGTTTTTTTCCTACATAACCTACGATTCCGCACATAATTCAAAAAATCCTGTCGACTGTTGATGAGTAAAGCGAGAGTACGCCAATGGCGAACCTCAGACCCATTGGACTCAGAGCTTTACGTGGGGGATTCTGATTCATTCTACTCCGGAAAAACCGTGCGGACTGGTTACCTCAGTATATTCACCGCAAAGGACGCGAAGGGCGCAAGGAAATAGACCAACCGCAGAGATCGCAGAGATCGCGAGAGCATGGAGACTTGACGCATCCAGAAAGCAGAAAATGTGAGAATTTGGATTTGGCCAATTGCCAATTGCTAGCTGCTATTCTTCGATCTGGTACGTGAATTCCTCAATCACCGGATTGGTGAGCACATCTTTGGCAATCCTCTCAACCTCAGCTTTGGCGGCGTTTTTGTCCAGCTCGCCATCCAGATTCAGTTCAAAGAACTTGCCCTGGCGGACTGCGCCGACGCCTTGATAGCCCATTTTCTTGAGCGCGCCGTGAATGGTCTTGCCCTGAGGATCAAGGACGGTGGTCTTAAGCATGACTGTGACGTAAGCCTTCATGGATAGACAAATTATAACTGCAACGGGCCAGCCGACCCGAGCCAATCTGTTCGCCATGGAGAACGAGCTTTACCACTGTTTTCGCCACTGAACACTAATCTGCAAGTCGCAAATAAGACGTACCGCTGATTAACGCGGATAACGCGGATCGAAAACAAACTGGCATCGAGAGGGATGCTGTAATACAAGAAAGAACCATGCGGCGGGTTGATCGTGCGCCGCAGGGTCCTCCTTGTTGATTGGCTACTGCACGCGGAATGCGGTTACGAACTGCACTCCGCTCGCATCGCTCACGCGGAAGATGCTCCATCCCGCCGGCTGGATTGTGCCCACATCGGCGTCGGCATTGCCTTGCGGGTTGGTGGTGATATTGGCCAGAGTGGCGCATGGCGTCTGCAGGAACAGGCTGCACACGGCAGTGTTGAAAGTGTGGTTGGGCAAAGCGCCGGTCAGCTTGATATGAGCGGTGGTGCCGCTCACAAAAGCTGAGCCGATTCCCGGAGAATTCCCGGTGGTCTGCTGAATCCCGCCGGTAACAGTGGCCGCGGGCAGCAGAGCTGATTTGAAATTGACTCCAGTGGAACCAGTACTCGTAGCTTCGGCCTGGTTTCCGCCGGCGTCAACAATCTGAAAAGTGCCGGAAAACGTTCCTTTCACCGGGAAGGTAAAGTTCATATTGACGGCAGCACTCGCGCCGGTAGTAATTGAAGTGACGTTCATGCAGTTGGAAAACCCTTGCGGATAAGGGCAGAACTGAAGAATGAAGGTGGAGTTGTTCGCCGGCAAAACAGCATTAATGTTTCCCGCACCATTATTGGCCGCGGTATCGACGGTGATAGTGCCCTGGGGTTGCGGATTTCTGCCGACTGTGAAGAACCAGGTTGACAGAAACGCATCCGAGGCCGCTGCGGGAGTCGGGCTAGGTGATGGGTTTGGACTCGGCGACGGCATAGGGGTTGGCATTGGAGTGGGTGTCGGACGCATATTGTTGGAAACTGAGCCGCAACCGGTAAGCAAAAGTAAGAATCCTGCGAAGAGAATAAAGGTAACGGTACGCAAGAAGACCTCCTGAAACGTGGCTATCAGTCAAAGAAGGGGAACTTATCTGATAAGTAAGAGAGCGGCTGCTGGAGGAAGGTTGTCATGGAAAGAAGCCTTAACCTTCAACACCGCGCTACCACCTCTACGCCCTGAGGTCAGTCGGGCGACTGGATAGAGCTAAACAGTGAAAGCGTTTTGATTCGCTAGGCGGCTGGCATAGAATGCCTTTCCGGGGAGGCAGCGAATGGCCAGATTCTATGAAGACGTCCCAATCCAATGGAAAGAGGGGGAAACGACGTACGGGCGCGGACTTGGCAACCATGTGACCTGGCGCTGCAAATGCGACCATCTGATGCTGGCGCCGCATGAGGAATTGTATTTTGTTCCTCCCTGTCCCACGTGTGGCCGAAAGTTTCGCGTGTTGAAAGGGAAAAAGCCACGGTACGTGAAAAGAGTAATTGAGCGGGTGGAAAGACCATATCGCCCCACCTGATACACCCTTCTGCGCCAGGATTTTGGATTTGCTATTTTTGGGTCGCTTGGGATTTCGCTTGTTGCAGTTCGATGCTTCGATTTCCGGCACACGGATGTTGTCTGATCGGCCTTTGCGATCACGTAGCCGGTGAAATTGATTTTAGAAATTAAGCTGCGCCGGCTGCGCGCGCCTTGGCTTTTGCGGCCTGCGTCGCCGGTTTAACTGTGTTGATCTCATGCATGGTCAGCGCCAGTGCATCGGTATCTTCTCTTCCAGAAAAGCGGTTGAAGAGATACGCGAAAGCCAAAAGCGCGACACCAAATACAGCGATGTCAAAGAAAGAGATGGCGGCGAGAAGCGACATGAACGACACTCCTAACGCAGGGGGACTACAGTATGTGTCGCTTCGTCCCATAGGGTCAATGCCCTAACGGATTTAATAATTACTTAGTCCTTATGGGCCATAGAAAGGCGTGTTTTATCGCAGTGTTTAAGAGCCGGATCTTTGCCATAGCCGGATTACGACCGGCAGTTTAGGATGTAGGGCCAGAAAAATCCGATGCGTAATGAAGGAGAGAAGTCATGTCGAGCGATGGTGAAAGCATGAACGTGAACAAAAACGCCGGGCAAAACAATGAAAGCACTGAAAGCGCTTCCGCCAATTCGCTCGATCGCCGTCATTTTCTGGTCGGGGCAGCCGCTGGCGCAGCAGCCATGGCGCTACCGCGCTGGGCACGCGCTGGTGAAACCGGCTTCAGTCCTAACTTAGGACTGGCCGCATTCCAAGACGACTTGGCCCCCATTCGCGCAGAAATCACCAAGCGCCACGATGAAACCGTGCAACGCATGCAGACATGGATGAAGCAGCCTTCCATCGCCGCAGAAAATCGCGGCATGAATGAAGGCTGCGAACTTACCATGCAAATGCTGCGTGACGCGGGCTTTCAGCAGGTGACAAAAACCCCCACCGATGGCCAGCCAGGAATCTTTGCCACGCTGGATGCGGGCGCTCCCAAAACTCTTGGCCTTTATTTCATGTATGACGTGAAGCAAGTCGATCCCTCGGAATGGTCGTCACCGCCGTGGGAGGCTCGCATTGTGGACAAACCAGGCTTGGGCAAAGTTGTGGTTGGCCGCGGCGCGGTCAACCAGAAAGGGCCTGAAGCTACGTTCCTGGCGGCACTGCATGCTATCCGTGGAGCGGGCCGCAAGTTGCCGGTAAATTTTGTTCTGGTAGCTGAAGGAGAAGAAGAAATCGGCTCGCCGCATTTTCCCCAGGTCGTCCACCGGCCGGAAGTGCTGGCTGCGCTCAAGAAAACTGTGGGCATCTTTATGCCGTTCGCTTCGCAAGATCCTGACGGAAAAGTAACGGCCTTCCTCGGCGCCAAGGGCGTAGTAGAGCTAGAGCTGGTTTCCAGCGGTGAAAAATGGGGGCGCGGTCCCAGGGCTGATATCCATTCCAGCAACAAAGCCCGGCTCGATTCACCGGCATGGCATCTAGTGAAAGCCTTGAACACGCTGGTTTCAGCCGATGGCAATGATCCCGCAATCGCCGGGTTTGCCGACAAGGCCCGCCCGATTTCTGCGCAGGAAAAAGCCATGGTCGCGGAAGCGGCCCGGCGCTCCGATGAAAAAACCGTGATGAAACAGCTGGGCGTGGAGCACTGGGTGCATGACGTAAGCTTCCAGGAATCGCTGGAGCTGCTGGTATCAAAGCCGACCGTTAATATTGAAGGCCTTGTCGGCGGCTACACTGGTCCGGGCGGAAAAACAATTCTGCCGCATCGCGCCGTTGCCAAACTCGACATGCGACTCGTGCCGGACATGACCGCCGCCGGTGCCCTGGCTGCGCTCAAGGCGCATCTGGCAAAGAACGGCTTTGGCGATATTGAAGTAAACATGACCGGCGGCTATGATCCTACCAGCACGCCCGCCGACGCAGCGGTCGTCCGCGCTGAACACGCTGTGTACAAGCGCAATGGAATTGATCCCATTGTGATACCACGACTCGCCGGCTCATGGCCCGGATATGTCTTTACCGGCGATCCGTTGCACCTACCTGCCGGACACTTTGGCCTTGGCCACGGCAACGGCGCGCATGCTCCCAACGAATACTATGTGATCGAATCCAGCAATCCGCAGGTCCAGGGCGTCGATGGGGCAGTGATGTCATACGTGGAGTATCTGTATGAGGTGGCGCGAACGGCATAGGTAGCTACTAGCCGCTAGCTACTGGCTTCTGGCCGGCCCTTGGAAGTAATGAATGACGAGGAATTTAAGCCGGGCCCGCTTAGTTGCAGCGCGCAAAAACAGCAAAGTTATATTTCTTCCCGTTTCTTCGCGCTCTTCGCGTCTTTTTGGGATCTGTTTTGGCTAGTCGCTTGTAGCTAATGACTAGCTGCTACTCTACTGCACCGTAAGATTCACTGTACTGGTTGCGGTTGCGCCTCCGCTGGCGCTGCTGGCAGTAACAATTACTGCCGAGGTTCCAGCCGGCGTGCCCAGCCCTTTTGGTCCCGGAGTCGGTAAGGGGCCAGGTGCAGGCGTATTGCTTACGCCGCATCCAGCCAGCAACAGCAAAGCGAGGCCTGCTGAGGCCATCGCCAATCGTATCTTTAAACTCTTTTGTCGAACCAGCGTGAACGCCAGCGCGGTGAGTCCCAGGACGCCGAGCAACAACGTAAATTGCGGCGGCATGCCGTTCGGCTGCGGAATGGCCGACGACCGCGCTGTGGTGCTGATGGTCAGCGTGACTGGAGTTGTACCCGCTGCAGATACAGATGGAGGATTGAAAGTGCAGCTGCTCGCCGCAGGCAGGCCGCTGCAGGCAAAAGTTACCGCGCCAAGGCTGCCGTTGTAATTCACGTTGAGCGTTGTGCTGGTTGTGCTGCCGGCAACCACCGTAAGATTTGCCGTCTGCGTGGACATCAGGAGCGCCGAATCAATCTGCGTCACGTCGCTGGCGGAATCGTTTGCGGTATTGGATTCTGCTCCTCCGGAAACAGTGGCCGTGTTGGTCACAGACGATGCGGCATTGGCCGCGACGTTTACGGTGAGCGTGATCGGCTCAAAGCTTGTTCCGGCAAACAGCACATCGCCGCGCGTACATTGCAACGGAGAAAGAGTGCAATTCCAGTTTGTCCCGCTGAGATTGGTTGCGGTGAGTCCTGCCGGCAGAGTGTCAGTTACGGTGATCAGGGCTGACGTATCCGCGCCGCTGTTAGAGACGGTAATCGTATAAGTCGCGCCGGTCTGCGGGCGGATAAAATTTCCCGTGTGCGACACCGCGATTGTTAGATCGGGCACAACCACGTCTAAGGTAGCGGTTGCCGTTCCACCTGTGCCCCCTTCGAGAGAAGTAATAGGATCGGTGGTGTTCACTTGAGTTCCGGCCGAGATGGCAAGCACGTCCACAGAAAAAGTACAGGTCGCGTTGGCGGGAATTTGTCCACCGGTCAGGCCAATACTGCTGGTTTGTGGAGTGATCGTCCCCGAGGTGCCGGTGGGATCGCAAGCGCCCTGGACCGGATCAAGCACAAGGCTGTCAGGATTGGCGATGATCAATCCAGAAGGCAAATTGTCATTCACACTGACAGTAGTCAAATCCGTGGCCGGATTCGGATTCGTGATTGTGAAGGTCAGCGTGGCGCTTCCGTTCAACGGGACTGATGCCGCCGAAAAGGCCTTGTTAATCGTGGGTGGTGACTGTGCCTGCGCAAGGCCGGTCCACGCGAATGTGGCCAAAAGGATTGCAAAGATCGTTTGTGTCGTACGGCTCGCCGACTTCATTGAGTCACGCCCTTCGATTGAGGATTGTCTTGGACCGTTTGACCAAAAGAAATTGAACAGAGAATAAGGGCGGAGATCAGCGAGATGCAGACGGCTCATATTTTTTCCGGAAGGATGGCTGATTGTAGCAGCTCACAATCAGAGCGCAATCAGGGAAAAGGATTAGATCGACATTCTTTAGTAACATTTGCGAAAACATGCAAAGCACTTTTTTCCCATGGCAAAAGCCCCGCCTGCATGACCACCTGAAACCAACGATGAAAACAGCGGTGTGTACTTGCCCTGTTTTCTAGCCTGGATTAAAACGGAAATCGTAGAGCG
>DASXKZ010000233.1:0-15099 GCA_036496525.1 Candidatus Angelobacter sp. | reverse complement strand
ATGAGGGCCCGTATTGCCGCCAACGAGTCTGCCGGCGCCAGCACGGTCCGTACGCTCAATACAGCGGAAGTCACCTACTCAACAACTTATTCGTCCATGGGCTATGCTCCCAATTTGACCACTCTGGGACCGAACGGCGTTATTGCACCGTCCCGGCCAACGTGACCGCCACCAGCGCCTGCCTAATTGACGGCGTTCTGGGCACGGCCCCGTTTGTCAAAGGCGCTTTTACCTACGGCATCACTGCCAGCACCGCCACAGCTCCGGTTCCTGACTACCTGATTACGGCTACCAGCTTGGGCACGGCAATGGCGAAGAAAGACTATTGCGCCAACACTGATGCGGTTGTTCGCTTCCAGGTGGAAAATGCAACGCCAGGCGCCGTCATCGCGTCAGCAACAGCTTGCAACGCATTGTCGGCAATTCAGTAAGTACGGTTTAGGCAAGTACCTGGGGGAGGGTATAAGCCTGAAGGGGCATGGCGCAAGCCATGTCCCTTATGCTTTTTCAGGCCTTTTTGGGCGACAATTTCGAACAAAAACAATTGACAATTCTTGTCATTCTGCTTCCTCAGAGATGTCCTGTTCTGGAGCTCTTTTCGAAGCGCCAACATCAAATAAACCCTTCTTTAACAATAGTTTATACAGCCTTAAGAGAGGTTTCGCCAGGATCAATTCCAAGAGTGGTGATTGAGTTGCACACTCATATACATAGAGTTCAACCCTTCCAGGTGCTTTAAGACCGTATGGGACTTTGCAACAGGAGACCTCAGACAAATGCGCAACCAAAAAGGTTTTTCATTAATTGAGTTGTTGATTGTTGTGGCAATCATCTTGATTATTGCTGCGATCGCCATTCCTAACCTGATGCGAGCCCGTATCGCCGCCAACGAGTCTGCCGGCGCCAGCACGGTACGAACGCTCAACACAGCGGAAGCCACCTACTCAACAACGTACTCTTCGTTCGGCTATGCTCCCAATCTGACTACCCTGGGACCGAACGGCGTTGACTGCACAGTCGCGGCCAATGTGACGGCTACCAGCGCCTGCTTGATTGACGGCGTTCTAGGCTCGGCCCCTTTCACAAAAGATGCTTATCTTTACAACATTGCCTCCAGCACAGCCACAGCTCCGGTTCCTGATTATTTGATTACTGCTGTCAGCATCACCAAGACCGCAGCCACGCGCGATTACTGCGCTAACACTGATGCAGTCGTGCGGAGCCAGATAACCACCGGAAGCGGCATTGCCAGCGCCACCGCTTGCAACGCTCTGCCTGCGATTCAGTAAAGTTACTACTAAGCATCTGGAGACCGTTTTCTGGCGATACTGGAGCGATAAAGCCCGTGCCGACTCTGGTAAACTTAAGCCAATTCATCGCCAGATCGAACGCAACAAAGGTCGGCTATCGGCCTGACCGCTACTCCAGATACATTGAATGGGTATGTACGCCATAGAAATCCAGGGTCTTTCGAAAAACTATGCGGTCGGCTTCTGGAAGAAGCAGATCCGCCCTGCCTTGAAGTCTCTTGAATTAAAAGTGAACGTGGGCGAAACATTCGGTTTCCTCGGCCCGAATGGCGCGGGAAAAACCACAACGCTCAAGCTTTTAATGGGGATCATCTTCCCCACTGCCGGATCGGCCACCATCCTTGGCAAGGACTTATTTGATCCAGAGATCAAGCGCAAGATCGGCTTTTTGCCGGAGCAGCCATATTTTTATGACTATCTCAGCGCACCGGAATTGTTGGACTACTATGCGCGCTTATCGGGAGTTCCTGCCGACCTGCGCCGCCAACGAATTACCGATCTGCTGGACCGGGTAGGCCTGGGCGACGTCGGGAACAAGCAGTTGCGGAAGTTTTCCAAGGGAATGCTGCAGCGCGTAGGTATTGCGCAGGCCATTGTCCATGATCCTGAAGTCGTGTTTCTGGATGAGCCCATGTCAGGGCTGGATCCACTGGGACGGCATGAGGTTCGAGAGCTGATTCAACAGCTCAAGGACGAAGGCAAGACCATTTTTTTCTCCACCCACATCCTCTCCGACGCTGAAACGCTATGCGATCGCGTGGCGGTAATCCATAAAGGCGAGCTTCGCGGGGTGGGAGTGGTCAACGATTTCCGCTCCAGCATAGCCGAAAAAACGGAAGTAGTCTGGGTCGCTGCCGCGGTTATCTCCGCAGTAAGCCAACTGATTCTTGAGCATCACGTCACGGGAGATACTGTTCGCGCCACGGTCCAAAGCGCCGACCTTGACCGCGTTCTGGAAAAGCTCCGTGAGCAGCGAGCTCGCCTTATTTCGGTTACGCCGGTGCATCGGACACTCGAAGAATACTTCCTGGCCAAAACCAGAGAGGAAGAAAAGGAGGTCGTTCCAAAATGACCTCTCGTGTCTCTGCAATCAGCTGGAACACGTTCCGCGAAGCGGTCAGGGATCGTGTTCTTTATAACCTTGTTCTGTTTGTTTTGCTCTTGGTTGTCTCTGCTCCTCTCTTCAGCCAGATTTCTATTGGCCTGGAAAAGCTGATGCTGGTGAATGTGGGGCTTAGTTCCATTTCCCTGTTCGGCGTGATCATTGCCATCTTCATCGGCATAGGGCTGGTATCGAAAGAGATTGAGAAGAAGACTCTATATACGATTCTCTCGCGGCCGGTTCGGCGCTGGGAGTTCATCGTCGGCAAGTATCTGGGCCTTTTGCTGACCTTGGCTGTCAACGCAACCCTGATGGCAGTGGGCTTTTACGCGGCCCTCTTGATTTTTGTTCACGGCCTCACTGCGGCAGACGTTGGCCTGCTGGTGGCAATTTATTTCATCATCCTGCAATTCATGATGATGATCGCGATCACGCTGCTGTTCTCAACTTTTTCCACTCCGCTTTTTTCCGCGATTTTTGCGTTTGCGTTGTTCGTGATCGGCACATTCGGAAATGATCTTAAGAATCTTGCGGCCATGTCCAAGGGAGCGAATAAGTGGCTGATCACCGCCGCAAGCTATGTTTTGCCGAACTTTGCATCGCTGAACGTAATCTCCCAAGCTGCTCACGAACAGAGCGTGGGCGGACAAACTATCTTGCTAAATACCGTCTATGCCCTGTGTTACTCAGTCGCTGTGACTGTGGCTGCCATCTTGATTTTTGAGCGGCGCAATCTCAAATGACGCATCATCAAAAAGTTACCGTCATTTGCGCGGTGCTGTTTGTCGTGCTCTTTTCGGGCTCAATGGTGAGCCGCCGACACCTGGAAGCCACTGGCAGCGGCCATGCCGCGCTGGACGAGGTTCTCTATCTTCCTTCAGGCAAGACCATCAAGAAGCTGAGCCTTGGCTATTCAGGCTTGCTGGCAGATATCTACTGGACGCGTGCAGTGCAGTATTTTGGCGCTCAGCATATTGGAGGCGCGGCACACTATGAACTGCTGGCTCCCCTGCTGGACATCACGACAGATCTTGATCCGAACTTGACCGTCGCTTATGACACCGGCTCAATCTTTCTTAGCCAAAGGCCACCGGAGGGTGCTGGTCAACCTGACAAGGCCGCTGCTTTTGTCGAAAAAGGCATACGAGCCAACCCATCGAACTGGCGGCTCTATTTCACCCTTGGATTCATTCATTACACTGACCGCCACGATCCCAAGGCGGCCGAATTGGCCTTTCAAAAGGGATCTGAGGTCCCTGGCGCTCTGCCGTGGATGAAAGCTCTGGCTGCCAGAATGGCAGAACATGCTGACGATCCCGCAACGGCTGCCTCTATGTGGCAAACCATCCATGACACTACGAAGGATAGTGGGCTCAAAACCACCGCGGAAAAACATTTGCTCTCATTGCGTGTGGAAGCAGAATTGAACGAATTGGAGCGGCGCACAAAGGCATATTTTGATCGTCATAACGCATATCCAGAAGAATGGTCTGACTTGATTCGAGACGGGCTTTTGCGCGGAGTTCCGGTGGATCCCAACGGCGCCCCCTACAAGCTGCGACTCGACGGTACTGTTCAAGTCCAGAATCCAAAAGACTTCCCTTTCCTTGAGCGTCATAAATCGCCAGCGAAATAATGCGAGACTTGTTATCCTTGGAGCTTAAGGGACTCTCTTGCTGAGATTACGATTTTCAATTCTTGCTGTAGCTCTGGCCATTTACGGTTCTCTTGCCTGGGGCCAGTCACCAGATGTGCATGCCCTCGCCCGGATGGTAGATGAGCACTACAATCATCTGAAAACCTTTAAAGCTGCGTTCACTGAGATTTATCAGGGTGATGGCATCTCCCGGACGGAAAGCGGCACGCTATGGCTCAAAAAGCCCTCGCGGATGCGCTGGGAATATCATGTGCCGCGAGAAAAGCTCTTTCTCATCGACTCCCAGACCGCTTATTTCTATGTTACCGGTGACCGGCAGGCAAAAAAGACGCCGGCCAAGAATCTGGATGACCTGCGGTCGCCTTTACGCTATCTTTTGGGCAAAACCAAGCTGGAAAAAGAGCTGGATGGCCTCTCTTTGGCCCCTGACCTGACGCCCCTGCAGGCAGGAGACGAGGTAATGCGCGGCGTTCCCAAAATCATGAAAGACCGGGTCGCAGAAGTGGTGCTGGAGGTGTCGCCGTCCCACCAGATCCACCGGATTGTGATTCATGGACTGGACAGCACAGTTACCGATTTCCGCTTCTCTCAAATCGAGGAAAATGTGCCTGTCCAGGATAGCCTTTTTCGCTTTACCCCGCCTCCGGGCGTGGACACCATTGAGGATAGCCAGGTTACCCAGTAGATCACTGCCTGATTACCTTAGATAGCTGAAGAATTAGTAAAATTAATCAGCAAAATGCGCAATAATAGGTGTTCCCCCCATTCTAATAAATAGAGTTAACAATCCGTAGAATGTTAGACTTGTGTAAGGGAGTCGGAGCTTCCCCCGTATTCTCATTTCATGGCTGAATTCCTCGTTAAAATGGCGGATGAGCGCGGTCACGTGCTCCAGCAGGTTGAAAGTGGCATCTCCGCGCAGGAGATCAGGGAGCGCTTCGTCCAGCAGGGCTTCATGGTCTACTCGGTTAAGACCCGGCGTGGCTTGCTGCCCGTGGGCGGCCCCTCACGCAAAAAGATCCTGAAGGCTGATCAGTTTGTCATTTTCAATCAACAGTTTCTGACCCTGATCAAAGCCGGACTGCCCATTCTTAAGTCCTTGAATATTCTCAGCAAACGGCAGAAGAACCCTCGCTTTAAAGCCATTCTGGAAAATGTGCAGGAACGGGTGAAAAGCGGAGAGCTTCTGTCGCAGGCCTTTGAATCCCAGGGAGCGACATCAAAAATCTATACCACCACATTGCTGGCGGGCGAACGAAGCGGCAACCTGGAAGAAGTGCTGGGCCGCTATATCTCGTTCCAGCGCATTACCGTTTCCTTTCGCAAAAAGCTGATCGCTTCGCTCTGGTATCCGGCGCTTCTCATTTGCGCCCTCATCGTGATGCTCACGTTCTTGATGACCTACGTGGTGCCTCAGTTTGCCGATCTGTATAACTCGCTGAATGCAAAGTTGCCGGACATTACGGTCTTCATGCTGGGGATTGGCTACGGCATTCGGACTCATTATCCAATCATTTTCGGAAGCTTGCTGGCGGTTGTCATCATCGTTACGCTCTGGGTACGTTCAGACCGCGGCGCCAAGACACTGGATGCGCTGCGCTACAAGCTGCCGCTTTTCGGCGAAATATGGATGAAATACCAGATCGCGATGTTTTCCCGGACACTTTCCACCTTGCTTTCCGGCGGCCTGCCGCTTGTGCCGTCGCTGGAAACCGCCAGCCAGTCCATTAACAGCTTTAAGATTTCCAGCAACGTTGGATATGCATCCAATCGCGTCCGTGAAGGTCGTGCGCTTTCCTATAGCCTGGAAGAAACAAAATTCTTCCCTGATCTCGCCCTGGAGATGATCGAAGTTGGAGAGTCAACTGGCGCTTTACCGGCCATGTTGAACTCGGTGGCGGAATTTTACGAGGAAGACGTCCAGAATTCGCTCACAACGGCCATGCAGTTGGTTGAACCTATCATTTTGATTTTTATGGGCATTACAGTTGCAGTCGTGCTCCTTTCACTGTACTTGCCAATCTTTTCCCTGGGAGCACAGCAGTAGGATGGTATGGACCGAAAGAGCCTGACAACAATGGAAGCTACAGCACCTATCAACGGCGTGGTTGAAAGCAGCGAGCAAAAAGCCCGGGACATGGCTGCGCGCTATCGCTGTGAGTTCGTTGATCTGCGTGATTATCACCTTGACGCGGAACTGTTCAAGACCGTACCAGTGGACCTGATGTTCCGTTACAACTTTGTTCCCCTGGAGCAGAACGAAAGCACGCTTGCCATTGCTATCGCCGATCCCAGCAAGCTAATGATGATTGACGAGATCGGCTCGCTGTTGAATCGCCGCATTCGGACCAAAGTGGCTACTCTGGCCCAGATCAGCGACATTCTAAAGAAAACCGAGCAATCACAGCGCGTGCTGGAAGAAGCCAGTGAAGGCTTTGTGCTGGACGTTGTCCGGGATGACGAAGGAAGCGGCGATGAAAATATCACGATCGACCGAATCACTGGCACCACAGAAGCTGACGTTAGCCCAATCATCCGGCTGGTGGATACCACAATTTTTACCGCGCTGCAAAAGCGCGCCAGTGACATCCACATTGAGACGGAAAGCGATTCAGTAGTCGTAAAGTATCGCATTGACGGCGTGCTGACTCTGGCCATGCAGCCGATGGCCAAGGAACATCACTCCACCATCATTACCCGCATCAAGGTCATGAGTGAGTTGGATATCGCGGAACGCCGCGTGCCTCAGGACGGTCGTTTCCGCGTGAAGTACAGCGGCAGACTGATCGACTTCCGCGTCTCCATCATGCCAACCATTCACGGCGAAAATGCCGTGCTCCGCGTGCTGGATAAAGAGTCAATGAGCGAGAAGTTCCGCAACCTGGTGCTGGACGTTGTGGGCTTTGATGAAGAAGATTTGCGCAAGTTCCGCCGCTACATTCTGGAACCTTACGGCATGGTGCTGGTCACAGGCCCCACGGGCAGCGGCAAGACCACCACGCTTTACGCCGCGCTGAATGAAATCAAGACCGATGAAGACAAGATCATCACGATTGAAGACCCGGTGGAGTACCAGATTCACGGCATCACGCAGATTCCGGTAAACGAGAAAAAGGGGCTCACCTTCGCGCGCGGCCTGCGTTCCATTCTCCGCCATGATCCTGACAAAATCATGGTGGGCGAAATCCGCGATACGGAAACGGCGCAGATCGCCATTCAATCAGCGCTTACCGGCCACTTGGTCTTCACCACCGTTCACGCCAATAACGTGGTTGACGTGCTGGGACGCTTCCTGAATATGGGAGTGGAACCTTATAACTTTGTGTCGGCGTTGAACTGCGTGCTGGCACAGCGGCTGGTGCGAATGATTTGCACCCACTGCAAGACGCCGGTACGTTACTCGGATGAGGAGTTGCAGAATTTTGGCCTGGCGCCGACAGAATGGCGCAGCGTGCCGTTCTATGACGGGCCGGGCTGCATTGAATGCGGAGGCACCGGTTATCACGGGCGAACTGCAATCCATGAGCTGCTGGATCTCTCTGACCGCATCCGCGAGCTGATTCTGGAAAAGCGGCCATCATCGGAAATTCGCAAGGCTGCACACGACGAAGGAATGAAGTTTCTGCGCGATTCAGCGCTGGCCCGCGTTCGGGCCGGCGTGACTACGATGAAGGAAATCAATAAAGTCACGTTCATCGAGACTACGAGATAAAAAATGGCAGGTTTGCAACAAAAAACGGTTAGGCCACGGCTGGCGTGTGAAATCACCTCGGAAGGGGTGATCGCCGCCCGCGCCTCCGAGAAGACACCGCGCCTGGAAGTTTTCACCTCGCGACGGTTCAATGAAGGCACGATTGCCCCCGGGTTGACCATCCCCAACATTCTAAACCCTGAAGCTTTACGCACCGCGTTGAACGGCGCTCTGAGCGCAGTGGCCGGAAAATCCAAAGACGTGATTGTGGTATTGCCCGATGTGGCAATTCGCATGATGCTGCTGGACTTTGAGTCCCTGCCCACCAAGCGCGAGGAAATTGAGCCTGTCCTTCGTTTTCGTCTTAAGAAATCGCTGCCCTTTGATGTTGACCAGGCTGCGTTTTCGTATGACATCACGCGCTCAAATGGAACAGTGAGGGTAGCGGCTGCGGTAGCGCCGCGAGAAATCATTGAAGAATACGAAAAAGCGTTCCGCGATATTGGATATGAACCGGGTGTTGTCCTGCCGTCGTCATTGGCTGCTCTTGGTCTGGTGGATGGCGAGCGTCCAACGCTAATCCTGAAGGTCGATACCATGAACATAACCATTACGGCGGTTGAACGGCACGAGTTGCGCCTTGTGCGCACTCTCGATAATCCCCATGGAGGCAGTTTTTCCGCCGTGGACTTGTCTGAAGCTGTGTTGCCGTCAATCGTATTTTTTGAAGACACCTTTGCCGCGCACATTGAAAAGATTTACGTAGGAGGCGCCGCCCCGTTGGAGGAACTTGGTCCGCTTCTCCACCAGCAAACCGGTGTAGAGGTACAGGAACTGGCTCCGGAACTTAGCGCCGAGCAGAACCTGAGCGGTGAACATGTTTCGCCTGGCGCTATGGCGGGAATCGTGGGGGCTTTGCTGGGATAATGCGCCTTACTATCAATCTCGCTTCACAGAAGTACGAGGATGTACGCCAGTTTTACGTGCGCTGGAGCGCAGCTATTGCGGTTTCCGCGCTGCTGATGCTGGTGCTGATCGCGCTGGCATGGAGAAATTTTTCCAATTCTTCAGACTCCGGCAAACGCATTAAGCAATTGCAAACCGAAATTGCAGAGCTGCAAAAACAGCGGTCAGAGGCAGAAGCAATCTCAAATCTGCCTGAAAATCATGACGTCACCGCGCAGAAGAATTACTGGAACAAGCAGATCAACCGCCGTCAGCTTTCCTGGACGCAACTGTTCAACGATCTCCAGAGGATTATGCCGGCCCGCGCTTTCTTAAGTTCGGTCGCGCCTGAAATAACCAAGGACAATCGGCTTAAGCTCACGCTGGTGGTGATGGGCGATACGCACGAGAATGGGCTTGAACTGCAGAAGAAAATGGAGAAGTCAAGCCGGTTTCGCAGTCCGCAAATCAGCAACGAACTTCTGCAGACACAGGGGAAAAATGATGTCCCGCTCTACAAGTTTGAGATTGTGACTTACTACACTCCCACAGCACCCATGCCGGTGCACACCACCAACCGCGAGGGCCTGTAATGAATAATCTGGCGAAAAAGAAAAACCAGTTTACGCTGATCCTCTCGGTCCTGGGCGTTGTGAACTTATTGCTGATCGTCTACCTGCTGCTACCGGGATCAAGTCCCTCTGCCCGGGCGGCCCAGGAAGAAAGTTTGCGCCAACAAAAAAAGACGCTCACCGCTGAAGTGACCCCGCTGATCGGCATTGACAAGAAGCTGGCCCAAACCCGTGTGGACGTGAAGAAGTTTTATGCGCAAAAGGTACCAAGCCAGTTTTCTGAGATTTCCCAGCACCTGGAAACATTGATGAAGGATGCGGGCGTAACCGCCAAGGGCGGCATCCGCTATAACCAGGAGCGTAGCACCAATGATAAGGACAAGGTTGACTTGCCTGACATACAGCGCATCGGCGTTGATACCACTGTAACCGGCGAGTACACGAAGGTCGCGAAATTTATCAATGCCATGGAGCAGGACAGGTTCGTGTTTATCATCAATCAGATTGCCCTTACCAGCGTGGAAAGCGGTGTGGTGTCACTGCAAATAAAATTTGAGACATTCCTGAAAGAAAGTTAGCAAGCAGCGCGGCGGCAAGCATTCAAAGAGAAGAAGGACCTAAAAAAGTGAAGATAGGCGCGGAAAATAAAAATCAGTTGCGGATCATGATCGTATTGTTGGCGATCCTGCTGCTGGTTGGCATTTACAACTTTGTCGACTTCGGCACCAGCTCCGCCGCCGCGCCCGCAACTTCTACCCAGGTGGCGCAGTCCTCCAAGAAGTCCGGCACGGCCCAGATCGTTGACAACACACTCGATCCCAGGCTGCACGTCCCCGAGCTGGCCGCCAGCCAGAATGTAAAGTACGAAGCCGGTGGCAGAAATATTTTCAGAATGGAAGAATTGAAGATCCCGCAGATTCAAGGGTCTCCCAGACAAATTGCAGAAATTGGGCCGCCCGTGCCTCCAACTCCTACTCCAACGCCTCCTCCGCCGCCGATCCCGCTCAAGTTTTACGGCTTTGCCAGCAAGCCTACAGAGCCAAAGAGGATCTTTCTTGACGATGAAGGTGAAGTATTCGTTGCCCGGCAGGGTGACATTGTGGAAAGAAAATACAAGGTGATCCAGATCAATAACACCAGCGTGATTATTGAAGACGTGCTCTATAACAACCGGCAGACGATCCAGTTAACTGCCAAGTAGTTGCGTGAAGTTTAGTGATGCGTTTTATGAAATCAGTTCAGCCCCGTCCCAGAGAATCCGGCTATGTGTTGTTGGCGTTGATGCTTACGATGACGTTGATCCTTGTAGCACTCTCCATAGAGGCTCCGCGCATTGGCCAGCAGATCAAGCGCGAAAAGGAAGAAGAGCTGGTACATCGGGGAAAAGACTACGCTACGGCGGTCAAGCGATTTGTTCACAAGAACGGCGGCCGTTATCCAGTTTCAGTTGAGCAACTGGAAAACACCAACCACATCCGGTTCCTGCGCAAGAAATATGTAGATCCCATGACCGGTGACTCTGACTGGAAGATGGTGCACGTGGGCGAAGCTGAAATCAAGATTCCCGCGCCTAACCCGGGACTTTCCGGCGGCGGGGGACAGAATCCGGGATTGGGCGGTGGAACCGTAACGCCGAACACAAATCAGCCGGGCGTCGTCACGCCACCTCCAGGCATTGCCCAGACTCTCAACGGGCCACCAAGCCAGCCGCAGGCACAGCAGGGTAACAATCTCGGCTCATTGACGACTACAGGAATTGGAAATGGTCAGACCGTTGGCGGCGGCCAGATCATGGGAGTTGCTAGCGTCAGCAAGGGCCACTCAATCAAGGAATTCAACGATAAGGATGAATACGACCAGTGGTATTTCGTTTACGATCTGCGCCTGGAACAGAGCGGTGGGACTGGCGTAACGGTGGCTGCACCGCGCGGAGCAAGCGCCGCTGGATCCTCAGGGACTCCAAATGCTAACGGAACTGGTACCCCAGCTGCTACCGGTAACCCAGGAGCAAATGGCACCCCAGGATCTACGGATACCCCAGGCGCTCAGAATCCTCCTGATGGATCAGGACAACCCACGCCGACGGGGGCTACTCCGGGTACGCCGGCCCCAACCCCGCCCCCACAGGTACCTCACTAAAAGCAAAAGCCCCGTCTCGCAACGAGGCTTTGAATCTAGAAGAAAAATTCTTTTACACGTTGAAGGAAGAGCCGCATCCACAAGTGCTCTTCACATTCGGATTCTCAAACTTGAAGCCCGAGGCTTCCAGGGTTTCAACAAAATCCACGACGCAGCCATTCAGATACATGGCCGAGGTCGCATCCACGTAAACTTTCAAATCGTCAAAGGTATAAACCTTATCCATCACGCCCGGGGCGTTCTCAAATGACATGGAATAGGAGAAGCCGGAGCAGCCGCCGCCCACCACGCCGATACGCAGCCCCGCCGGCACCGGGTTCTGTTGGGTCATGATCTCCTTGACCTTAGTCACTGCCGTGGGAGTCAAATTAACCGGCAATTTGGGAGTAGTTTCTACGTTTGGGGTCGTGGTAGTAGCCATCGCTCGTATCTCCTTGAAGCTTCTCTAGCCTGATTCCTGCTCTATTATACACCGTTGCTGCTGATTCTATTGGGCTTCCTGTAATTGGATGAACTCGGCAATTCAGCGGTCGCACAATTTTCTGCCTACTCAGCTACTTTTGCCATTCAACCGCTTCCCTTCACCATTCGCTCTGGTGATTCGCTCAACCAGCAACTCACGAAAATGCTGGATTTTCCCACCTCGGGCAGGCTTATAATGCCCGTAAAGGTTCCACCTACACCCATGCCGCGACGGTTGCGGCCTCTCTGTAAGCGGAATCGGCCAAAAATCCAAGGTGGTGTTCCATGATGACGCCTCTCCTCATTCTTTGGGCCGGTTTGACAGTTGTGCTGATTGTTCTCCTGATCTATCGCAGCACCCTTTCCATGCACGAAGATGACCAATTGTTCCTAGGAAACTCTGAGGCCCACATGGCTAAAGAGCAGCAGGACTTGATCGTGAAAATGAACCGGATCGAGCCGTGGGTCAAGGTGTGCGGCGCGGGCTCTGCACTGTTATTTGTTCTCATCGCGGGAATTATGCTTTACTCGCGATTCAACATTTAGCCCACTGCAGGCTGTGATTGCGCTTCGAGGAATCAGCTTGTCCATTATCCAAATGGATCAGAGCTGAAAGAAGTTGTATTTTCTCAGGGTTCGTAAGGTTATTTCAAAGCGCCCTGGGCTGCCAGTGTGATGGCCTCTACCGGCAACTCCAGCGCGATGCGCGCGCCATGCGGCTCAAGGTTTGCTGCATGGATTTCTCCGCCATGTTCTTTTACGATTCCATAACAAATGCTCAGGCCCAGGCCGGTCCCTTTGCCGACAGGCTTTGTTGTATAAAAGGGATCAAAAACACGATTCAAGTCGGTAAAGCCGTGGCCATTGTCGTCAAAGCAAAGCATCACGCGGCCATTGTTGCTGCTCGCCTCAATCCTGATTCGTTTCCTGGAAGACCCTTCCAGCGCGTCAATGGAATTATTTAGCAGGTTCAACAGGATCTGCTTGAACTGATCTTCATCGAGCGCCACGGAAGGCAGGCAGGGCTCAATCTGCAACTGGACTTCGATATCCTGATTATGCAGATGGTACTCGCGGAGCGCCAGAACGTCCTGCAACAACGTTTCAAGATTTGCCGATTTCTTGGCCAGACTATTCTGGCGAGCGAACCGCAGCAGGTTTTCAATAATGCGCTTCATGCGCTGTGCTTCACGCAACATTTTGTCCAGCTTCTGCCGGGTGGAACCTTCTGGAATATCGTCACTAATGAGCTCTGTATAACCCACAATGGATGTAAGCGGATTGTTCAATTCATGGGCAACGCCCGCAACGAGCTGTCCAATGGCTGCCAGCTTTTCCGCGCGTGCCAGTTGACGATGCAAAGCGGCATTGTCCACCGTCACCGCCAGGTCACCAGCCAGCAACTCGATCCGCGTTAGCTCCTCTGCATTCACTCGCGTCACATCTCGTGGATCGCTCAGGCCAATGCATCCCACGTGTGCACCACGCATGGAACGCAATGGTACGAGCACCTGGTTCCCTTTCACCCAATAGCTTGACGCTTCAAAACTTGTATCGCTTGGAACCTGGCCGTATTTTTCCATTTGGTCTGGCCGCAGGATTACCGATCTCTCGCCCAATCTCCGGCCTATGCTGCACGCTTCCACCAGGTCTTCAAACTTCCAGACCTCATTGCATTTGTTTTCAAGCAGATTTTTTGCATCGCCTTCATAACCGGCGCTTCCCGCGCAAAACAGATTCTTGCGATCGTTGCTAAGGATGATTACAACTCGATTAAACGTGCTGGTTTCCCTGATGGCGGCGGCGATTTCGGCACAAACAGGAGTTACATCTACGCCGCTAAGAAGTCTGGAAGTGATGCCGGCAAACTTCCGCAGCTGGCGGTTCAGTTTCTGTTCACGTCGCCGAGTGGACCGCAGGAAGTCCGATTTGTCCTCCAACAACGTGAGGATCATTCCAAAGGCGACAAAGAATTTGGGGGTGTTCCAGAGCTCGGGATTTATTTTGAGATTGGGCGCCCACATATCGAGCATTTGCCCAACGGGAAAAACCGCGCCCCACAGAAGAAAGCCTCCGGCACTGGTGACGACCCCGGGCGACCAGCGCGGATAGCGTCTGTAATACAAGAATCCGGGGAAAGCGAAGCCAAGGGTTAGAATGGCCAGAAAACCAAAATTGTAGTGGCCATGCCATGCCCGAACCATCGCCACAGTCCCGGTGATGGCAACGATCGGCCCCCAGATAAAAAACGTGAGGAAAATCTTGCGGCGCAATACCACGAATACAATCGTCCCGTAAAAAATAATGGCAGCGCAGGAAATGTAGAGCCATCGCCAATCCAGTTCATAGGCCAGCCCGGCGGTGTAAACCAGGGCAGGTACACCGGTCAGGATCAGCAGGCTGAATGTAAGGCGTGTATCCTCAAAAAATGATGTCAAAGAAGCAACAAAGTAAAGGGCAGAAAGCTGAAGGGAGCCCAGATCGATCATGAACATCAAGGGCGTCAAATTGCCGTCAGCGGGCTCGAACACCTGAACAAAGAAGTGGACAAAAATGAGGCCCCAAGCCGTAATCCACAAGTGCAACCGCGGCGATTTAACATGCCGCCTCAGCGCCACAAAAATGCCTACCATGACGGCCAATACAAGAATTGTGGGGAGCTTGTCGAAGAAGTTGGCCATTTCCGCAACTTTCCAGGTTCCGGGAGAGCCCAAATTTAACACGCCATTTTAAGAAAGTGCTTACTAAAGAGCAGGCAGGAGTGACCTAGGTAACCCTTTTTGCAAATGTGATGGCCGGCACCACTTTGGGAAAACTGCTTTTTTGACCCGGTTCCATCGCACCCGCTATACTGCAAACACCCCGTACAAGTGCGCCGCAGCAGACGATTCAGCGCAATAAGGGCGATTAGCTCAGCTGGTTAGAGCGCCTGCCTTACAAGCAGGAGGTCCACGGTTCGAGTCCGTGATCGCCCACCATTTCAAATCAACAAGTTACCCATAAACAAGGGCGGATGAATATCCTCGAGCAGCAAAAAGAGATGCTTGTGGACAGAGTGCTTCATAAATACTCATGCCGGCAAGGTGTAAATATATCTACCACCACAGAGTCTTCAAGGGCTGAGGCCTGGTGCTCAACTCCTCCGCGTAGCACAAAGCTGTCACCAGGATGTGCCGTAAAGGGTTCGTGGCCAATTGTGACTGAGAGTTTTCCGCTCACAA
>DASXKZ010000232.1:0-3718 GCA_036496525.1 Candidatus Angelobacter sp. | reverse complement strand
ATTGTCCCCTCGAATACCGGCACCCGCGAATATGGACGTTCGCGTTGCAATTCGACAAACTGCTCTATAGTCGTGTTGGTTGGAACGGCAACAATCTCCGGGCGCGGCTTCATGGCTTCACGTATGGTCTTTTCGCCAAATTGCACGACCGAGTGAATTAGATCGCGATTGCTCTCGTCTAGAATTCCTTCTTCTTCGCCGGCTTCAATCAAAGCATCTACGCCTTCCGCTGTACTCTCCGGAGTTTCATCGATGTGCTCACGAGTAAGAGCTGTAACCGACTGTAGAAAACCTAAGACCAGGGTTACAGGAAGAACCAGATAGATAAGTATTCGCAGCAGCAAAACCCATCGGGTTAGCCATCGCCCCTGTGTTCGCGAGAAGAAAAGAAAAGGCAAGAAGCGATGAAATACAATCACGATCAGGATAAGACTCAATGTTGCCTGTAGAACCTCATACACATGCCAACCTTGGTCGCGGAACACAGCAAACGCAACTAGCATGGCGATCGCCGCCATGATCAGTTGCGTCAAAACCGCCATGGACAAGGCGGCCCGGGCGCGTCCAACGCCGAGCTTTGGCTCGACGATCTGCTCGAATGCTTCAATATTATTTTGGAATTCGCGCGAGAGGAATTTGCCGATCTCGTCGTAAACGCGGTCCACGTACGAGACCAGTGTGAACAGGCCCAACAGCAGTAATAGTGCGACTGCGATGGCGTAATTCATCGTCGTCTGGCGGACATCTTGCCGCTTCTTTCGATCAAACCTGTTGACAGCCCCAGCAAGCGCCTCAATCTGTTTTCCTCGCGGACCATTTCACCATTATCATTTTCGTGATCGTAGCCCGCCAAATGAAGCACTCCATGTAAGGCCAGTATTTTTATCTCTTCTACCGCAGCATGACCGAGAACACGCGCATTCTTGCTGGCGATATCCCCGGAAATGGCCACGTCCCCTGCCAGGCCATCAGCAAAATCGGCCATCGGCGGAAACGACAATACATCCGTCGCTTTGTCCTTGCCTCTAAATCGCCGATTCAGAGATCGCATCTCCCGGCTGCTGGTCACCATGACATTCACGCTGCCCCGCAGTTTGGCTGCCTTGCAAGCCCGGGTCACAAACCGCGCAAGTGTGGTTTCGTTCAACTGTGCCACCGGCTTGCGGAGGATAACCAAATTTTCTCCACAGTATTGATGCCAAAACAAAGATAGGAGGGCTCCAGTACGCCCTCCCTCACTATTTTACCGCTTTATTACCGGATTGCTGCTTCGTCGCTTGAAACGTCCGATTCCGGATTAACACCGGTTTCTGTCACATCGCTTTTACCGTTTTTTGTATCCAGCAAAGATAATTGCTCTTCGGCAACCCGATTTTTATGTTCGTCGTAGGCCCTGATAATGCGCTGCACGAGTTGATGGCGGACTACATCGCTCTCATCGAAATACGAGAAGGTCAAACCTTCAACTTTCTTGAGCACATCCGCGGCTTCGAGCAGGCCACTGCGGCGTGCGTTCGGCAAGTCAATCTGAGTGACGTCGCCGGTAATGACTGCTTTGGAGTTGAACCCCAGCCGGGTAACAAACATCTTCATTTGCTCTGACGTGGTGTTCTGCGCCTCGTCCAAAATCACGAAGGAATCATTAAGTGTGCGCCCACGCATGAATGCGATGGGTGCGATTTCAATGACATTCTTTTCGAGATAGCGGTCCACTCTTTCCGGGTCAAGCATGTCGTAAAGCGCATCGTAGAGAGGCCGCAGATAAGGATCAATTTTCTCCTGCAATGTACCTGGCAAGAAACCAAGCCGCTCACCGGCTTCCACCGCAGGCCGCGCCAGGATGATGCGGTTCACGCGTTTAGAAACTAGCGCGGAGATCGCCATGGCAACCGCTAAATAAGTTTTACCCGTACCCGCCGGGCCGATGCCGAACACCATGTCGTGGTTTTCAATGGCCTCAAGATAGCGGCGCTGGTTTGCAGTCTTAGGCTGCACGACGCGCCTTCCCAGCGAACGTTGACGGCCCGCTTCAGCTAGACCACGCAATGTGGCTTTGGGGTCTTCTACCAGCACCCGCAACATGCTGTTTAAATCGCCATTGTTAAATGTGAACCCGGAACGCTGTAGATATTGGTAGTCGGAAAAGACCTGCTCAGCGCGGGCCACATCTCGCGACTCTCCTTCCAAATCAATTGAATTGGAACGGAGGTCAATAGAGATGTTTAGCCCATCTTCCAATGCGTGCAGATTTTCATCCCGTGTGCCAAACAGGGTCTCGATGTTGGGGCTGATCTCAATACTTTTCTTCATTTAGAAAGTGGACACGCCTCCCCGCTGTCCGCAAATACGCGCGCAATTGCCTTCCTTTTTCGGCGCAAGCAGTCTTCTCTGTTTGAGGTGGATCAGACGGGATGCTGGCCCTTGGGTAAAGGCAACTACCATTGGGCTTAGGGTACCCCCGACGCTAGAATCTAGTCAATGGCAGAGACTCAGGATTAATTAGGCGGTTTCTCCGCGTGCATCCGGGTTGGAAGCTGCTACAGCACGTTCGCGGGCCCAAGTGCGCAGCTCTTGGATTTCTTCCGCCCGTGTAGTGGAAAGAGGGACGGTTGTCTTTAACGCTTGCAACAAATGATCGGTATTTACCTCTTGCTTGTTGGAAAACGCCGCATATAGCGCTGTCTGTACTGCTGCGTCGATTTCAGCTCCCGAGAATCCTTTAGCAGATGTGGCGACTCGATCTAACTCAAAATCGGCCGGCTTCCGTTTGCGTCGCGCCAGTTGGATGGAGAAAATTTGTTTCCGTTCCGCCTGATTGGGCAGGTCTACGAAAAACAGCTCATCGAAGCGCCCCTTGCGAATTAATTCGGGAGGCAGGACAGTCACGTTATTACACGTTGCAGCAACGAATACCGGGGCCTTGCGGTCCTGCATCCAGGAGAGAAATGCGGCAAGAATGCGCGAAGAAACTCCCGCATCGGCAGAAGCCGAGTCTGGGCCACTGCCGGCAAATACTTTTTCCAACTCGTCAATCCATAGAACGCACGGCGACAACCCTTCTGCTACTCGGAATACCTTTTGAATCCGCTTCTCGGTCTCGCCGATATATTTGTCGAAAATCGCCGCAGTATCGAATTTGACTAGCGGGATCTTCCACTCTCCGGCAATGGCCCGTGCACACAGTGATTTGCCGCAACCTTGAACGCCGAGAATGATGACTCCCTTCGGCGGCTCCAAACCAAATTGCCGCGCAGAACTCTCCCATGCACCACGACGTTGTCCCAGCCAGCTTTTGAGATTTTCCAGGCCACCGACATCAGCGAGGTTTTGCGAGGTATCAACGAACTCCAGCATCCCGGAGTGCCGCAGCAGGTCTTTTTTGGCCTCAAGGACGTCTGTCACAGTCTCTGGACACAGCGCGTAGCGAGAAACCAGAGCTTGGGAGATTGCTCGTTCAGATTCTTCTTCAGTCAAACCGCGCAGGTTGGCGGCGATGGCGTCGAGCCCTTCTGCATCCAGCTTCTGCTGAAATGTATGCGTCTTGCACATGCGCTTGAAAGTTTCATCCACAATCTGCCGGAGACGGGGCTGGTCCGGAAGCGGCAGATCGAGATACTCCACCAGACTGGCCAGTTCCGATGGCATTTCAATGGCCGGCGCGGTCAAAATCACAGTTCGTCGGTTGGCCGAGAATTTCTGACCCACATCACGCAATCGC
>DASXKZ010000231.1:0-12177 GCA_036496525.1 Candidatus Angelobacter sp. | reverse complement strand
CGAATCAGCGACACAATGACCATCTCTGAAGCCTACCAACTGCTGGAAAAGGGTGACGCCCCAGTGTCTGCAGAAAATCAAGCCGGTACGGTAGATTCTCTCGGAAAAAAATAGCTCACATTCTGGCTGTCCTGGGAATGTCAATCATCTGTGCTAACAACTTTTTCTCGTCTTTTCTCGTCTTTTTCTCGTTGAGCCGCCAGCATGTTGAATCAGGCGCGCTCCATGTCTGCGATCTTTAAGAGTTTGCAGGGCTTTCGAATCACTTAGTTCTTTTGGGCCAGGCGATAGCCTAGGTAAGAACTCGAAATCCTCTCTCAAAAATTCTGCAGCTCTCGTTTCTTTCGCTCCTGCTCGCAAACGAGGCAAACTTGCGTGTGAACGCATGATCTAAGTCCTTAGCGCTGCTTCTACTTTTCTCAGGCTCAAGACAAAAAAGGCCAATAAACCAGGAGGACCGTACAATGAGAAAGACATCTTTGATTACAGCAATTCTGTTGTTATCGGCGGTTTGGGCTGTTGCACAAACTTCGCCCAGCAGTTCGCCGCAATCAACAGCGCCACAGCAGTCCACGTCTCCATCGTCCACCTCACCCAGCCAGCAGCCGGCTGCTCCCGATGCCAGCTCAACCACCACCCAGACTACGACGACCCAGACCACGCAAACCTCAAGCGACAGCGGCAATTCCATTGAAGGCTGCCTGAACGGTTCAGCGGGAAACTGGACTCTGACGGACCAGTCCGGCAAGACGTATCAACTTTCCGGCGATACCTCAAAATTGAGTGACCACGTTGGACACCATGTCCGCCTCATGGGAACTGACAACAGCAGTTCAGCTTCCAGCAGCGGAAGCTCACCCAGTTCCAGCAGCGCATCCAGCGCAACCGGAGCAGGCTCCTCTTCCGGGTCTCAACCAACGTTTACAGTACAGAAAGTAAAAATGATTTCGAGCAGCTGCCCAACCAGCAGCAAATAGCTTAGAAAATCGCAATAAGAGCGAGCAGCCCCTGCGCCAAGGCGCAGGGGTTTTCTTTTGCTGAAAAACGAAGCTAGGGATTCACGTGCAGGCGGCCATCGCGCAGGACGGTGCATTTGCGATTGCGCCAAACGATTTTGTCACCCACAAAGCCGCTGATCCAGACAAAGAAACCGATTACATCCTGGACAGGAAGCAACCACCATTCTTTTTTAGTGATTGGATCGCGAACGATGTTGCCGGCAGTGGCAAACGCTGCGCCCGCCCGCAAGATCAGCGTCAGGAATAACACAGGCCACGCTGTGGGATATGCAGCGCAGAGAAGAAGCGCCAGAGGCAAGGGATATGTGAAGATCTGTCCCCAATACCCCAGCGGACGAGAGCGGCGGGTGCTGCGCGCCCAGCGCATACGGTGTCCCAGGTTGTGCAACATGCTCTGGCTGCCAATGCGGTGTTCAATCACATACGATGAAAGTAAAACGCCGTGGCCAAGTTCAGCGGCGCGTTGTCCAATCACAAAATCTTCCGCCAAAAACTCCTGCAAATAACCGAACCCGCCCATGTCTCCAAGCACGCTGCGGCGGACGGCAACCGTGCAACCCAGCGCAAAACGCATGCCCTCAAGCATGCGTGCCACCATGACGCCGCCCAGAAGTTCCGTGTTCATTCCAATGGCTTCCAGTCGCGACCACAGGCTCTTGCCGGGCACGGCGCGATACGGACAGCTGATCAATCCAACATGATCGTCTTGAAGCTCCTGGGCCAGATGAGCGAGCAAGCTGGGCGTTACGCGCACATCGCTGTCACTCATCACCAGCACATCATAGTGCGCTTCACGCACCATGCGGTTCAGGCTGAACGCCTTGGCGTTGGGAATGGGAGATTCGCCGGTGATAATGATCCGGGCGCGGATGCGTCCACTAAATTCAGCGATAATTTTTTCCGCCACGGCCACAGATGAATCATCGGAACGATGGACGCCGAACAGAACTTCGTATTCCGGATAATCCTGCACCATGAAGCTGCGAAGATTTTCTTCCAGCCCGTCGTCATGGCCGCACAACGGCTTAAGAACACTGATGGGAGGCGTGTTTCCGGGAACAGGCAAAGTGGCCGACAAAAACCGCCGCGTGGCAATGACAATCAGGACGCAGTAAACGAGCGAACCGGTAAGCAGGACTGCCAGAGCCGTAGTAAGAATTACCATAACGCGGGTTTGTTCTCCATGTTGGAGCCATCCGCAGTTTCGCCGGAAAGGCCATTGGTAAAAAGAAATTTGCCGCCACTTTCAGCAATCTGGTGAAAACGCGCGAGACCGGCCAGGGCGCTCAGACGAGCGAATCCGCTGCTGTCGGACACCAGATAATACCGAATTGTACCTGACCAGAGCCTTATAAAGGCAGCATCATTAATAAAAACAGGGGAGGAATTCGGTGCGTAAGAGCCATATTCAAGGTTATTGACACGCCCATTCAGCAGCAAAGCGCTTTTGTTGGAATAAAACAACACTGACGAAAAGGGATAATAAGCGCCATCCACAATCAATTGTCCCGGCGGAGCATGCAGCAGCGCCTCTGCTATCGGGCGGGAAGACAGATAGGGATCGAAAACAACCAGTGCCATCCGGCTGGCATGCAGGAATAAAACCATCATGGCAGCCAGCGCGATAAATGCCCTGCGACCACGAAGCCAGCCACCTGCGGCACCCACCAGAAAAGCAACGCCAGCGAGGATAAGCGGAGCCCGCAGATACGCGAATGACTGTAGCGTCAGGTCGCCCATGTGTCCCAGCGAAAGAGTGTACGACTCCGGGTGCTGCTGTAGCGCGCTGGAAATGTCGCCTGTTGTGGGAACATGGCGAACGGCAAATAAGATTGCTGCAATCACCGCTGCGGCCGCAGTCGAAATCACGCCGACGGTTCTGCTGCCAAACGTAATGAACTTCCCTTCTCTATCCATCGCACAACCGAGCAGGAGCGCCAGCGCCGGATAGATCGGCATGGAATAGTATTCCTGGGTGCTGGAGAAGGTGAAAAAGAGCATCAGAAATCCTGCCCAGCAGAGCGCGAGCAGGCGTGTGCGGCTGGCGCGGTCCACCGGCTTGTAGCTGAGCCTTGCTGCGGGCAGATAGGCGCTCCAGGGAAAGAGCCAGAGCAGGTTTAGCAGCCAGAACGCCAGTCGCGGCACGGTGTTGTAGTCCCGGGGGTAACGCAGGTTCAGGAACCTTAACAAATGCTCATTGAAAAAATAGAACCAGAAGAAGCCGTGATATTCGCCGGGACCACTGTGCATGCTGAAGTTGAAGTAAGGCGGCATGCGTAACGTGGCCAGCACATGCCACGGCGCGGCGATGAACAGGAAGATCAGGATTGTGCTGAGCGGGCGCAGTTTTCGCCAGGTTTCGCGGGAAAAGAGCTGGCGTGTGATCACCAGATAAACCAGCACGCCCCCTACCGGCACTACCAGCGCGAGTAATCCTTTCAACAGCACGCCCACGCCCAGCGCCACACCGATCAGAGCGGGCCATCGCCGGGAATGAAGCTCTTCTCCGTCTTCATTCATGGCGCGCTGGAATGCCATGAAGCAAACTGTGATGGTGAGCGTGAGCATTACATCGGGGATGAGAATGCGGGTAAAAAGAAAGAGGCCGATCGAAGTCGCCAATACAAGTCCGGCATAAAATCCGGCGCGGCGTCCAAAGGCCCATGCTCCATAGCGCGCGGTGGCAAAGCACAACAAGACCGCAGCCAGCGCGGTGGGGATACGCGCCACCCAGTCATGCACGCCCATTACGAGGTAACAAATGGCAATGAGCCAGTACGGTAGCGGCGACTTTTCCATGTAAGGCACGCCATCCAGGTGAGCGATTACCCAGTCGCCTGACTCGACCATGTTGCGCGCCATCTGCCCGTGAACGGCATCGACATCGTCCATCAAAGCCGGAGGAGAGATGATGCAGCCAAAGAAGACAATCGCGGCAACAATCAAAAGCGCGATTTCATAATGCCGCCGCGAACGCGGCTGCGGAGGCGCGAGCACATCGACTGCCGAATCTTCCTGCTGGTATGCGAGTTCCTTCACCGGGGAAATACTGCTATCCCTCCTATCTTACCTGCTGCGAATTCAACATGCCCTGCACGACGAATTTGTTTGTCGCCAAATCGAGCCTGCATGACAATCCTAGTCCGGTAAGAACTTTTAACTGATCACGGCGTGGTTTAAACACGGAAATTGTAAAAAACTGTAAACCGGATACAGAAGTACAAGGCCTTTCGTCCCATACAAGAAATGGCCCAATTCCCGGGCCCGGAATTTGCGCACAGGTTAACGCTTTTTGGACTAAGAAATGTAAATGTTGCGCCACCAGGCCAGTTCAGACGTATGATGATCTCATTAGCAGGAGATGCGCCATCTCGACGGGAGATGGCAAATCGGGACCCCGCTTACCGCAACATTTTCACGGTAACAGTGTTCCTGTTTTCAATACCGAAAAAACGCTTGGCCGGCGTAAGGACATGACTGGAGTTTCGACATGACACTGTTGAAACGGCGAATAGCGGGAGCGTTAGCAGTAATCGGCGTAGCGTCACTCATCACATTTCTCCAGGTTGAAGCCAATCATGAAACCGACGACCAGATTAGCGAAGAAGCTGTATGGAATGCAGGCCCCGAAGATCTGAACGCGATCGGCCAGGCCTGCAAGGCAACCGATGCAACGCGATTCCGCGATTGCTTCATTGAGCAGATGGGAGAATACGCGTCATCCGACGCGGTAGCTTTCACACAGATGATGGCTTCGCAGAAATTCCCGCGGCTGGGGTATCTGGCTGCTTTGCGCGAGTACGGAGTGGTGGACCTTGGATATGTGGTTTACCCCGGAAATGAGAACATGCATCAGGGATGGACGCTCGTGAACGGAATTCCTGCCGTGGTCAACCTGGATGATGTAACCATTCTTCCGAAATCGGCGATGGAGAAAAACTCCCAATACATCGCCCTGCGTCAGGGCCATCCCCAGATGCAACTGGTTGTAAATGACGAGCAGCGCAAAGCGGATACGGCGCCCCAAATTGAGCGGCTGCCTAGCGAGGGAGAGCGATTCGTGGTTCCCTACTCTCTACAGGAACCGTGTGCCGGTTGCGCTCCCCTGGCGCAGGCCAGTTTTGGATTTGACTTTAATGACGCAGGCAAATTTGTGGGCATAAAATTCTTGAAACTTGAGAAGGTGCAACCCTAACGCCAGCGTAACGCCCGGGAGTCGCTTAGAAAATGAGAGGCTAATTTGAGCAGCCGTTGCCCAAACGGCTGTAGGTCTACACGCCAAACAGATTGGGCTGGGCCTTTTTGTAATTGTGTTCCTGAGCCCAGAGATTCAGCGAGACTGTAGCAAGTTCATCCACCACGGGAACAGCGTTGCCGTTTTTGGAAAGATCGATCGACTTGATATAAGTATGGCAGGTGTCGCATGCGTCCACGCGCACGTAATCAAATTCCTGAGCGACGAAGACCGGCAAATGTTCCTTGTTTTCTTCGGCACAATTGGGGCATAAAACACGGCGGAAAAACCATTCCGTCCCGCAAAGAGAGCACAGCAGAAAGCGCTTTGCGCCGTCACCTTCCGGACGCAGCACCGCTAATTGCGGCTTTGATCCGCAAAAGGGGCATAGCGGCGGCGATGCCTCAGTAGTGGAGGTGTTTTTCTCTGCCAGCTGTTCGGCAAATGGCTGAAGCAGCGCATTCGCGAAGAAGACTGACTCGGCGGAGAGTTCATGGCTTTCCACTTCATGCTGCCAGACCGCGCGCAACAGGTCTAAACGGTCTTCTGGCGATGATTGTTCGAGTGTTCCGGCGGCAGCCCTCAGGTCGGCAGAGCCAGCTTCTTTTACAAGCGCGAGCAACGCGGCAAAGTGGGGGACGAGCAGGGAAACGTCATGATCGGCGGAAGAAGCCACAGATTCGTAGACGCTTTTTTGAAAGCGGACGAGGCGCTGATAAAACTTGAGCAGTTCAGTCACTGAAGACTGGTTTTGTAACAGCTCGCTCGTCCGCGCAATACGACGGTCCCAGGAAAACCCAGCCATTCAATCCTTTTAGTTCCTGCGACCGGTAATCTTCTCATACCAGAGGCGGTGATGCGTCCGCGCCCATCTGGTGGAGACATGCCCTTCAACCATGGCCTTGACGCTACCGGGGGTCACCCAGACGCTCATGTAGACGTGGATGATGAATGCAGCGATCGTGATCAGCGCCGTGGCTGAGTGAAGAAAAACAGTAATCGGAAGCACCCAGTGGAGTTCGCGAGGCATTTTCTCAGGAATCCACATAATGATTCCTGTAATGAGAAGAATGAAGGTGCAATACAACATCACCCACCAGAACTGCTTCTGTCCGGCGTTGAAGCGGCCCTGGGGCGGCATCAACTCATCGCGGTTCTCAGCATAGTCCCGGATATGCTTACTCCATTGCTCGTCCTCCGGAATCTTCTGCATATCGCGCTTCCACAGGCGATGCATCCAGAAGATAGTGGCAAGATAAATCAGCCCTATCCAGGGGTGCCAATACCGGATAGTTGACGGGCCGCCCAGCACATAAGCAAGCCAATAAGCCAGCGGGGTAAAGATAGCCAGACCTGTGAGCATGAGATAGGTGTAAGCAATGGCGTTGATCCAGTGATAAGCGCGCTCAGCAAAGTTATAGCGCTGAACCTCATCCGCTGGTATTGCCGTGGTTGGACGCGCAACAATTCCGCCGCTCATCGCTTCACCTCCTCAACCTTGTCAACTTCTTTGGGACCGAAACGGATATAGTGCATGAAGACGCCGAGCACGCCGGCCACCATGCCAATACCGCCGAGCCATTTGAGCGGCCCCTTCCACAATTTCACAAAGACTGGGACCCTGGGGTCAGCCGGCAGGCCGCCGTAATTTTCGGGATGTTTGGCATCGTTCAGGACGTAGATTACGTGGGTGCCCTGAACGCCGGAGGGATCGTAGACCCCGGCATCCGCATGACCGTTGGAATGCAACTGAGCGACGCGCTTTTCGGCTTCAAACTTCATGTCTTCCTTGCTGCCGAAATGCAGACAACCGGTGGGACATGACTTGATACAGGCCGGTTCCAGGCCCGCGCCAACGCGGTCAGAACAGAGCGTGCACTTATAGACTTTCTTGGTGGCTTCGTTGAATTTGGGGATGTTGAATGGGCAGCCGGTAACACAATACTGGCAGCCAATGCAGTTTGCCTGATTGAAGTCCACAATGCCGTTGGTGTATTGCACGATCGCGCCATCGGCGGGACAGGCGATCAAGCAACCCGGCTCTTCGCAGTGCATGCACTGGTCTTTGCGCATCAGCCATTGCAAGCCGCCTTCGGTTTCAACTTCATTGAACTTGATCAGGTTCCAGAAATTCCAAGCCGTTTCCGGCATGGTCTGGTAGGTGTTATCGAAAGTGGTTTCGCGGAACTCATAACCGTTCCACTCCACGCAAGCCACTTCACAGGCCTTGCAGCCGATACAGGTGGTGGTATCGATCAGCTTGCACACGTCATAGTCGCGGGAAACTCCGTTACCCGCTGCATTGCCGTTGTGCCCGGAGATCGCTTTGATTTCTAAATTTCCATTGCTCATGGCGTATCTCCTTAGGCCTTCTCGATGTTCACCAGGAAGCCCTTAAACTCTGGTGTGTAAGCGTTGGGATCAATCACCGTGGGTGACAACACGTTGACGCCGTTTCTCCTGTCTTCAGGGCGTCCATCGCCAATGCCGCGATAAGCCCAGTGGATCGGGATGCCCACTGGATAAACGGGGTCATCTTTTCCAACAAGCTTCAATGGCTTGATGCGCTTAGTGACCATGGCCCGGGCGTAATACACGCCATATTCCTTGCCATCTTTGGTTCCGCTTCTTGCGGTGGAAACCTTCAGCCTGTCTCCACCCTTGATAGCCAGCTTGCTGGCGAGTTCTTCTGAAATCTCGACGAAGGGTTCCGGCACAAGCTGCATGTTCATGGGGTTGTTCTTGGTCCAGTAGTGATAGTGCTCGGTCAGCCGATACGTGGTGCATGGATACGGGAACTTATCTGACGTTCCGTATTTGTCCATGTCCGACTTGTACCGCTTCACCACCGGGCTGTTGGTCTGCTTTGGATGCAGCGGATTGACCAGGGGGCTTTCAACCGGCTCGTAATGCTCGGGGAAAGGTCCGTCTGCCATTCCAGCCAGTGGCACAAACAACCTGCCCACTCCTTCAGGATTCATGATGAACGGGCCCATGTGATCTCTGGGATTGGAATCAGCCTTGAAGTCCGGCACATCATTGCCGGCCCATTTACCGGTAGCCTCATTGAACCAGACTTGTTTGCGGCTGGGATCCCATGGCTTGCCGTTCAGGTCGCAGGAGGCGCGGTTGTAAAGCACGCGGCGATTCATCGGCCAGGACCATCCCCAGTTGGGATGGATACCAAGACCGGACGGATCTGCGGGGTCGCGCCGTTGGGTGTTCGAACCAGCGTCCGGCCAGGAACCGCAATAGAGCCAGTTTCCAGAGGACGTGGTGCCATCATCCTTCAGCCATGCAAAGCCTGGGAGCTGCTGCCCTGCTTTCCAGTCCGTAGGCGTCTGCTTATCGTCATGCAAGTCAGCCAGGGCCTTGCCATTGATCTCCTTGGCCACCTCAGTGAGTGAGGGATTGTTGGGATTGGTGTAAGCCCACGTGGCGTTTAGGAGAGCATCGGGGAACTTACCACCTTCCTTCTGATACAACGCCCGAACTCCGAGATAGATGCGGGAGAGAATCTCCTGATCAACTTTGGAATCCCCCGGAGTAGGAAGGGCAGCCCACTTCCACTGTAGCCAGCGAGCAGAGTTGACAAAGGTGCCGTCTTTTTCGGCAAAACCTGCGCCGGGCAGACGATATACCTCAGTCTTGATCTGTTTCTTCTCATCGTCAGTGATGCCGGGCGATTCCCAGAAGCTGCTGGTCTCCTCAGGATAGATATCGCAGACAACGAGCCACTCAGCTTTCTTCAGGGCGTCAATGTTCTTTTCACTGTTGGGGCCGATCGCTACTCCGTTCATGCCAAAGCTGATCAAGCCTTTGACCTTGCCTGCATACATAGCATCCCACTGCTCAACCCATGAGAACTTGCGATCAATCTTGGGCAGGTAGTTGAAGGCCCAGTCGTTTTCTTTCTTGGCCGCGTCACCATACATCGCCTTTAAGAAGGAGACGGCGAACTTGGGTGTATTCGACCAGTAATTGAACGAATCCCACTCTTTTGGCTTGGCCGCAGTGGGTGTAATTCTCTTAAGGTAGCTGGCAAAGTCAGTATCCGCGGGAGTAGGCATCTTGAGATAGCCGGGCAGAATATCGAAAACGCCCGCCAGGTCTGTAGCGCCCTGAATATTGGAGTGGCCGCGGAGTGCGTTGACGCCGCCGCCGGCGCGTCCCACGTTCCCGAGCAGAAGCTGCGTCATGGCCGCGGTGCGGATGATCTGCGAACCGAACGTGTGTTGGGTCCAGCCCACCGAGTAAATAATGGTGCCGACTTTCTTTGTGTCACCATTTTCGCGAATCTTGGTGTAGATGTCCCAGGCCTGTGTGAGCTTGTCCTCCGGGATTCCCGTAATGCCGGAAACGGTCTTCGCGTCATAGCGCGAGAAATGCTTCTTCATCAATTGGAATACGCAGCGAGGATGCTCAAGAGAGAGATCGTAGGCCGTATTTGGTGGCAGTGATGGCGGGGCAGGGACTCCAGGGGCCGCGCCTTTGGCTCCCGTGGGACTGCCGGCGGCATGTCCCTGGCCTGTTGCTGGAGCAGCAGCAGCGGCGGCGGGAACGAATTTTGCCGCCGTCTCAGGAGTTGCCGGCCCATCACCGGCAGCGATTGCAGCAGCAGCCGTGCCAGTCACGTTTCCGCCTTCCTCGTAATTCCATGAAGAGGCGTCATACTTTAAGCCTGCGGCGTCAAAGCCGGAGAAAAAGCCATCTTCAGGCAGCTTGAAGCCCTTCTTCACGATCAGAGCAGCGTTCGTGTAGTTGGTGATGTATTCCTTGGCATAGCGATTATTCGAGATCGCGTAATTGATCAGGCCGCCAAGGAAGGCGATATCCGTGCCTGTACGAATCTGGCAGAAGTGGTCAGCCTGCGATGCCGTGCGCTGGAAGCGTGGATCGACCACGACCAGCTTGGCATTGCGTACCTTTTTTGCCTCAACCACCCACTTGAAACCGCAAGGATGATTTTCCGCCGGGTTCCCGCCCATGATCAGCATCACGTCGGTATTCTTGATATCTACCCAGCCATTGGTCATTGCGCCGCGTCCGAACGTTGGTCCCAAACTTGAGACCGTGGGGCCGTGTCAAACACGGGCCTGGTTTTCGATATAGCAGACCCCCAGGCTGCGCATGGTCTTTACCACAAGATAGTTGAATTCATTGGTGTCTGTGCATCCGCCATTAAAAGCGATGCCTTCGCAACGATTCACAGTCTTGCCGTTGGCATCGGTATCGACGAAAGTTTCGTCGCGGGTCTTCTTGATGTGGCGGGCAATCTCCTCATACGCCTTGTCCCAGGAAATATCTTCCCATTGAGTAGAACCGGGGCGGCGCACCTGTGGCTTCATGAGCCGGCGGTCATTCTTGATTTCCTGGAAGAGCGACGCTCCCTTGGGGCATAAAGTGCCGCGATTAATTGGATGGTCAGGATCGCCTTCCACGTGGACCACCTGCGTGGTTACGTTCTTGGCTTTATCGCCAAGCGTGTGAATGATTACGCCGCAGCTCACTGAACAATAAGGACATGTTGACCTTGTTTCAGTGGTGCGAGCAATCTTAAGTTCTTTTGCTTGTGCCAGAACCGGGCGGGCATCAAAGCCCAAAAGAAGCGCAGCCGCGCTTCCGGTCCCAACTTTAAAGAATTCACGTCTCGATAAGCCCATAGAGGTGGCCTCCTGCCAGGCGCATTTCACGAGCGTTCTTTGCGATTTGGTTTTGGTTGCCCGATTCGAGTAAGGCAACTCGACATAACGAAATTTACAACATGCTAGAGCCGGGAAAGCAAATTGTCCATAAGATTTTTATAAAGTGGAAATTACAGAGAGTCCTGGTTCTCACATTGCCGATGTGACACCGCGGTTACTCCCATTCTTCTGCGGTTCCTGTTATCCTGAGCGGTTTCACATCGGGGTGAGGTAGACGTATGCTGAACATGCAAGGAAAGAACGTGGTTATTTTTGGCGTGGCCAACAAACGCAGCATTGCGTGGGCCATTGCCCAGCGCCTGAATGACGCCGGAGCCAAGCTAGTTATCACCTACCAGAATGAGCGACTGAAGGCCGAGGCGCATGACCTGATTACCTCCCTGCCCGGCGCCCAGGCGTTCCAATGCGATGTGTCCAGCGACGCAGAGATCGACGGGCTCTATACGCAACTCAAACAGCACTTCGGCCAACTCGATGCGGTAGTACATTCCGTGGCATACGCACCCGCTGAAGAACTCAAGGGCGATTTCCTGAATACGTCGCGTGAAGGCTTCCGCATTGCCCACGACGTGAGTGTTTACTCTTTGATTGCGGTAACACGCGCAGCCGCTCCCCTGATGACGAATGGCGGCAGTGTGGTAACGCTCTCTTACTTTGGCGCGGAAAAAGTTGTTCCCGGATACAACGTGATGGGCGTGGCCAAGGCCGCGCTGGAAGCTACAGTGCGCTATCTGGCGAACAGCCTGGGTGAGAAAAAGATTCGAGTGAATGCCATTTCCGCAGGGCCCATCAAGACTCTGGCAGCGCGCGGCGTGGGCGATTTCAGCCAGATGCTTAAGAACCACGCTGAGCATGCGCCGCTCAAGCGAAACGTGGAACCGAGAGAGGTTGGCGACACTGCGCTCTTTCTCTCCTCCGATCTCGGCTCCGGGATCACCGGCGAAACCATCTACGTGGACTGCGGCTACAACATCATGGGATTTTGAGCCCGCATGTCGCGCGGCTGGATCTTTGCCATCTTTATCCTGATCGATCTCGCTATCGTGGGCGGCGTGCTGTGGTGCGTCTTCCAGCACGTACCGGTGAGTAAATATTTCTGGCCCGCAGTTTTACTGTTCATGCTGAATGGCGTGTGGCTGGTGGTGATGACGGTAAGGAAGACGCCGCCGAGAACCTAA
The DNA here is from genome assembly GCA_036496525.1 of Candidatus Angelobacter sp. GTDB lineage: Bacteria > Acidobacteriota > Terriglobia > Terriglobales > Acidobacteriaceae > Angelobacter. The sequence goes on along the minus strand of DASXKZ010000231.1, from coordinate 41 downwards.
AACCTTTGAAACACAGAGAACAGGAGGCAGCAGAGGAAAGA